>JBITAD010000392.1:0-2715 GCA_044439945.1 Blastopirellula sp. JB062 | reverse complement strand
GAAGTTTCCTCCCCTTCCCTTTTCCCTTATCGGTCGCACGAAAGAAACGCTTCGCATGTCTCAGCCCCTCAATTGGAATAGTCGCCGCCTGACGCACGGGTGGCAAAAAGGGATCACCGCGTTTTATTACGGCTTAGGCTTAACCGACGCCGACTTTGACAAGCCGCAAATCGGAATCGGCGTTCCGTTGCTCGACGGCAACCTGTGCAACGTGCACGCTTACCAATTAGCGCAAGAATTGAAAGCAGGTTGCGAACAAGCGGGTCTCATCGGGTTTCCGTTCGGCACACCGGCCGTCAGCGACAATATCACGCAGGGTCATGAAGGGGGCAACGCAAGCCTCCCGTCGCGCAACATGATCGCGAATGCGGCCGAATGCGTGACCAGCGCGCATGGCTACGATTTTTTGATCGGATTGCACAATTGCGATAAAAACGGCCCCGGCTTCTCGATGGCATTGGCCCGGCTCAACTACCCCGGTTTGATCGTCAACGGCGGCAGCATCAAGCCGGGCTGTCATCAAGGGCGCGATACGTCGATTTTAGACGTATACGACGCTCAGGCGGCCGCCTCGGTCGGGGCGATGACGGCGACTGAAGCGAATCAGATCTTACGCACGGCTTGTCCAGGTCCGGGCGGTTGCGGCATCGCCGCCTCGTTCAATACTTGGGGAATCGCGATCGAAGCGATCGGCCTGGGGCTGCCATACTCCAGTTCGATCCCGGCCGAAGATCCCGCCAAGCGGGAAGAATGCCGTAACATTGGCGCGGCGGTCAAACGTTTGCTTACCGAACAAATTCGCCCGCGCGATATCTTGACGAAAAAAGCGTTTGAAAACGCGGCCGCCGTCATTGCGGCGGTGGGCGGCTCGACCAACGGCGTACTGCACCTGATCGCGTTGGCGCAAGAAGCGGAAGTCGACTTTACGCTGCATGACCTACAGCGAATTGTACGCAATACGCCTGTGCTTTGCAGCTTTGCGCCGCGGGGCAAGCGAACGATGTACGACCTGCATAAGTTGGGCGGGACGCCGATGCTGCTGAAATACTTGATTTCAGCCGGAATCGTCGACGGTTCGTGCATGACCGCGTCTGGCATGACTTTGGCCGACAGCGTGGCCGACGCGGCCGAAGTGCCGGCCGATCAAGACCTGATAGCGCCGATTGAACGCCCCTTCAAAGAATACGCCGACATGCAGATCTGCTTCGGAAATCTTGCTCCCGGCGGCGTGGTATTTAAAGTTTCGAGCATGAGTGATTCGCAATTTCGCGGCCGCGCGGTCTGCTTCTCAGACGCGAAAGATATCGTCGACGCGGTCGAAGCGAATCAAATATCGCCCGGCAGCGTGATCGTGCTCCGTTATCTTGGGCCGGTCGCCTCCGGCATGCCGGAGGTGTTGGTCGCGACCGCCGCTTTGGCCGTGCCGCATCTAGACGGCAAAGTGGCGTTTCTATCCGACACCCGCGTCTCCGGGGTCTCGCACGGAGCGATCGGCGTTCATTGCGCCCCGGAAGCGGCCGTCGGCGGTCCCATCGCGCTAGTCGAAGATGGAGATGAAATCTCGTTTGATCTGCTCGCGGGCGACATCACCCTGCATGTCGGCGCCGACGAATTGGCGGAACGCGCCGCCCAATGGAAATCGCCCAAGTTGCGACACAATCACGCTTTCTTGGCCGATTTCGCCGCAACCGTATCGCAAGCCGATAGCGGTTGCGTCAGCAAGGCGTATCACTCCGTTTCGTAAGCGGCGGTTACTGCGAACGGAATTTCTTTCGCTCCGTTTTTCCGTTACGCAGGAAAGTTACCTCGATTTCATCGCCTGGCTTGGTCTCGTTGGCAAGCCGGGCGAAGAGCTTCGATTCGTTCAGGTTTTCGGCAATACCGTTGACCGCCGTAATGACGTCTCCCTTTTTCATGCCGGCCCGCAGCGCCGCGCGATGATCGCCATACTTGCCGACATGACGCACCAGCAGCCCCATTTGATCTTTTTCCAGTCCGAATTTTTTCCGCTGTTGCGAATCAAGGTCTTTCAGACGCATGCCGCCCATCACTTGTCGGCAGAGATCCCAACTGGTGACGCGCCATGAAATATCTCCTTGCTCACGCCAGTTGTTAGGCAAGGGCAATTCGGCGGCGGCTACTTTTTCGCCACGCCGCAACACGATCTTCAACGACGTTTGGTCTTCAAGTTGATGCAACGCCCATTGGATGTCGGCCATCGACAAAATTGGCTGATCGTTGATCGATAAGATCTCGTCTCCGGCGACGATCTCGGCCTGAGCGGCCGGCGAACCAGGTGCGATCTCTTGAACCGTGGCGGCGGTTTTGGGATCCATGATCAAGCCGAGAATCTTCGGATGCGGGTAGGGAAACAAGATTTTTTGCGGGATCGCTTTTCCCTCGGTCCGATAGACAAGTCGATAATTTTCGCCGACTTGATGACAATGAATGCAACTCTTAACGACTTGCCCGTTGTAGTCCAACTCTTCGCCATAGTCTTTTTCGCGAAGGTACGGAAATTTCTCAGGCGAAGCGACCGGCGGTACGTCTCCTTGTGTTTTCGCCGCAAATTTTTCTTTGTTGAGCGGATAAAGTTGGTGCATTACCAACCCTTTTTCGAGGGTCTCGGCGAAACCTTCGATCGCGACGTCGCCCTCTTCTTCCGTTTCGTGCGAACGGGTTCCGTAGCGACCGTAGATCGTGCCGTCGGCGTTC
>JBITAD010000391.1:0-2722 GCA_044439945.1 Blastopirellula sp. JB062 | reverse complement strand
CCTTGGTCAAGCGAAATTTTCGCCGTGATGAGCGGATCGACCTGAATCGCGCCGCGGCGCATCAAGTCGATGCAAGCCGGGTATTCGCCGTTTGAGGCGCAACTGCCGTAAATGGAAAGTTCGCGAGTTACGATCGCTTGCAGCGGCATTTCGACCCGAGGCGCGAGATTGCCGACCAGCGTGATCGAGCCTCCTTTGCGCGTGCTATCGATCGCGGTTTGAATTGTCGGCGTCGCCCCGACGACTTCCAAGGCGACGTCGGCGCCGCGATCGCCGGTTCGTTTTTTTACCTCGGCGACGACGTCGACGGCGTCCGCTTTCAAGGCGACGTCAGCGCCCAATTTTTTCGCCAGTTCCAACCGAGCAGGGTCGAGATCGACCGCGATCACCTGGGCGGCGCCTGCCAAGCGGATCGCTTGGATAACAAGCAAGCCGATCATGCCGCTGCCGACGACCAGCACGGTATCGCCCAAGGTTAGCGGCGTACGATTGGCCGCATGAACGGCGATTGAGACCGCTTCGATCATCGCCGCATGTTCAAAGGGGAGATCTTCCGGCAGGCGATAGCAAATGTTTTGCGGCACGGCGACATACTCGGCAAAAGCGCCATGCCGACGATAATCGCCGCACGAGACTCCCAATACCATACGATTGTCGCACAGATTGATTCGTCCTTGACGGCAAAAAAAGCAATGGCCGCAAGAGACGGTCGAGTCAAACGTCACATGATCGCCAGGCTGAAAACCGCTGACGTCCGACCCGACTTGGGCCACCACGCCGGCCGCTTCGTGCCCCATGACGAGCGGCGGAATGCGACGGCCGGAACTGCCGTCGTAACCATGGATGTCGCTACCGCATATGCCGCACGCTTTGACTTGCACAAGCAAATCGTTAGCGCCGATCTCGGGCTCCGCAAATTCGACTACGTCTAACTGCTTGTAGTCTGACAGCAACATCGCTTTCATGGTATTCGCGCCTGGGGAGGAAGTCATGGATCAGACCTCATCGTAAGCGCCTTATCAGCGACGGCAAGAAGAGGAAACGCCGCTGGTCAGATTATTTTGCGAGGTTTTTCGCTTTTGGCGCCGTGCGCCTTGTTACGCCTGGCAAAGCTGGACCATTTTGTCGAGCCAGATAAGCTTGTCTCGCTGCAGCGTCGGCAGGGGGTGGCGATACTTATCGGCGGTGCCTTCGGCCAGTAAGCCGGTTACCGTTTGTTGGCGAGGGATCGCACGCAAACAACGTTCGATCAAGGGGCTCAGCTTCTCGCTTAGTCCCCATGCGTAAACCAGCGGCGTCTGGCGACGATCCGGCAGTTTTTGCGACAATTCGTCTGTGCGAGACGCTGAGAAGATCGAATGCGCGTCATACTGCGCTTCGGCCTCCAGGCGTTGATACAGTTGAATGAACTCGGGGCTTTTGGGGCTGCGTAAGTCGGAAAGATTCAGAACGCGTACATGTCGCCAGCCGCAATAATGCATCACGCGCATCACTTGATACTGCGTCGTGTCAGGTTTGGTCGGAACCAGCGAAATCGTCAGATCGCCGATTTCGTCTTCTTTTACGTGATTATTGACCGGCACAAGCGGCTGCGACGAGCCGGGGTTCATCATAATAAAAACCGCGTCCGGCTGACGCTGCGAGATCTGGTCGATCTCGTCCGGCGTGCAGCGATTGTCGATGATCTCTAACACGCTGCGACACGAAGCGACCTCGCGTGAGGAGAGCCCGACCGTGTAGAAATGACCGAAAACATCATAGGTTTTTTTGAGTTCCGCTGCCGGCAGAAACGGCTTCATGCTAAATCTTCCTTGATTAACGATAGAAGTCGATCCATCGCAACTTAATCTCCTCGGGAGAGTTCTGAAAGAGCATCTTGGGAAGCCGCGCCTCAAAATATTCGCCTGCCGCAAGCGGAATTTTCGGCTCGTCGGCGACAATCCGCAGCGTGCCTCGATAATCGCGCATGCCCAGCTGCGCAATCTCTCCCTCGGGCAGCGTAACCGTCACTTTCGGTTGACCGTTGCTAGCGACTGACCAAGCGACTTTCTCGGCAGCGCTGACCGCCTCTAACGATTCTAGGCCACGCAGATGCAAACGCACCACCAGCGGCTGAGGCCACTCTGCGGAGAGTCGCTTGACCGTCGCCTTGCCGATGCCGGACCGGCAATCGACGTCAAGGATCGTTCGCTTCGATTCGTACAGTACGCGTACCTGCGTGTCGCCGCGACCGACGGTCACTTGCAATGTTTGTTGCTCCGCAGGTTCGGCGGCTACCAAGGCCGAAACAAGCAGCAGCGTCGTCATCATCATTCCGTTCTTTCTTATCAAACGCAAAGCCAAGTTCGGGGGAAAATCGCAATGCTTGAACCTCGCTGGCGATCCAATCAAGACCGTCAGCGGCTTCCCTTCCGCCAACGGCGCTGTTCGGCCTCAGGCGTCGCCTAACCCCGTAATTATTCGCCTACTGCGCAGCCTAGCCAATAACAAAGCCGCCTGCCACTCTTTGGCGCAAACCAATCAACGATTGTTGTTGCCAGCGATCATGAGTGATTCGTCATTGGAAATACGTTGAATGGAAGGGAGCGGATGCCTCGAACTTTACATAGGGAGGCGGGCGCTAGCAAGCTCGACGTGCGGAGAAACGAGGGTGATCGCGTGGGCGAGCGGCCTAACCCTGAAGCCTTACACTCTGGCCTGATAGAACGGCGTTAGGGGGGGG
>JBITAD010000390.1:0-2723 GCA_044439945.1 Blastopirellula sp. JB062 | reverse complement strand
GGAGTAATGCGAAACCCGATCACGAATTCAGGACGCTGACGGCCGACCGCTTCGGGCGAGTATTCGACCACATAGTTGGAATCGCAAAAGGGGCAAACGAAAGCGCGCTCGTCGAGCGAAACGTTCACCTTGGCGCCGCAGCCGTTGCATTGAAAGTATTTGTGCAAGTCGTCTGCGGGCTTTTGGGGCGCCGCCGGTTCGACCTGTCGGCTTGGCGTTCCGCAAGCGGGACAGAACTTGTCTTGCGGTTCGACCGGACATCCGCAAGCCGGACACGGCTGCCCGGACGGGGGCGCGACGTGGGAATCGACGAGTTCGTCAGCAAGCGGCTCGACAAGTTGTTCTTCGGTCGAAAGCGTTTCGGCAGAGGACATCGGCGCTGGTGACTCGAGTTGCGGGGGTTAACTGGCGTGGCTCATCTGATAGACGGTTTGCAGCAACGTTTCGACGTCTTTGAATTTCTTTTTCTCTTCCAAGGCGGAGTCGATTAATTGACGCGCATCGTGTTCGCTATGCCCCAGCGAGCGCAGGACGTCGAACGTTTCGGAAATGACGTCGCGCGGGGCGGCATCTTCGCCCACGTCGTCGCGACCGACCAGCAAGGCGAATTTCGGCACTTTACGGCGCAATTTGGCGACAATTCGATCGGCCGTAGCCGGACCGACGCCCGGCAGCGCCGAAAGCCCCTTCGTATCTTGTTCTTCGATCAACGAGGCGACTTCTTGGACCGGACGCACCATCGCACGCAAAGCTTTTCTGACGCCGACCCCGTCTACCGAACAGAATAGCTCAAAAAACTCGCGTTCGATCCGATCGGAAAAACCGATCATTCGCGGGGTCAGACGCCCCTGCTGCGGATTTCCTTCAAGGTATTCGATCGTGTGCAGTGCGACCTCTTCGCCGATCCGGTTTTGGAGTTGGCGGCGGACGAACTCAGGAATTAAGACTTCGTATTCAAAAGCGCCGACGGTTAGCGACATTGCCGCTTCGGCGACGGAAGTGACTGTGCCTGTTATTTTGGTAATCAAAGAGCCGGTTCCCGATAGCGAATGCGAAAGCCAAGGTTGTAGAGGAAATGGACGTCGTCACGCAACCTGAGTCGGCATGCTGCTTAAATAATAATGACACAAGGCGACGGCCAACGCGTCGGCGACGTCGGGCGGTTCTGGAATTTCGGGCAGACCAAGTTCGCGCTGGACGGAAAGTTGTACCTGATTTTTAGGGGCTCGACCCGAGCCGGTCAGCAACTTTTTGATCTGCGTGGCCGAATAGTCGTGGATCGGCATTTCGGCTTGTTCGGCCGCTAAGCAAAGGACGCCGCGGGCATGCCCCATAATGATCGCCGTTTTGGGACGTTCATAATGCGAGTAAAGTTGCTCGATGGCCATCGCTTGCGGTTTGAGTGAAGCGATTACGTCGCTAACCCCGTCATAGATTTCGCGAACGCGTGCCGGAAGCGACCCCCGCGTTTTTCCGCGGACGACGCCTGCCTCGATGATTTGAACGCGTCGTTGCCGAGCTTCGATCACGGCGTACCCGGTGATATTTAGGCCGGGGTCGATTCCCAAAATTCTGATGCTCTCCATCGCATTCCTATTTACGGCCTCGATCGGGTCGAAACGTGCGTATCTTCTCTCCTCCCCCCTTTACGCCGAAACCGATTGTACCGCGAGGTTGATTGTTGAGCGAGGCGCACAAAAAAAGCTTCGTACTTACGTACGAAGCTTTTTTAACGAAACCATGGAGACGCCGTCGGCAACGGAACCTACGGAGCGATCGCCTCGGCGGGCGGCGCGAACTTGGCGTCGAACTGGCTATAGACTTCGTCGAAAACGCCGTTGGCGTACGGGAGCCGCGGGTTGGCGACCCATTGCTCGGCGACCACTTGCTGCGGTGCGATTTGGGCGGCGTTATAGGGACGAAAGTAGTAGTAAAAATGGGGCGTGGCCACATAAGGATAATGCTGGCTCATGTTGCCCGGGCAGCACCACGGACTGGGCAAGCAACGCTTTGACCAGAAACCGCAGTATTGCGAGCAACCATGATAGTAGTCGTCGCTACGACGCGAGGTGCGATCGTAGTAAGTCGACGGATCGACGTAATTGCGGTTGGTCATCGTTTCGTAGTACATGGTTGACGCTTCGGGAGCGAGACCGGCGGGCAGCGTCATGGGATATTCGGTCACTTGCTCTTCGAGCTTGGCCGGTTCGTCATAATGCACTTTGCGTAGCGCGGCGCTGGAGCCGACTTCTTCCGTTTTATTAACGGCGACTTGATGTTGTTGCAGCGAACGCGGCGGCAAATGACGCGTCGTGCTTTGAGCCGGGCTGGCCGAGAGAGCGGCAGCCGCAACAAGTAAAGTAATGTGACCCATGGTTCGTTACTTCCCAGGTAAAAACGTCGTTGATTTGACGCGAACAAGCGAACTAAGACGCGCCCATATCTTTATTACGTCGGCCATTTCTCGCCCGCTTCTCAGGAAATACAAGCCAATCAAGATAACTCGCGCATTCCTCGAAAAACCAGCAGACTTCCTAGCTTCTCAATTCATGCTAGCTGCTACTTTAGCTACCAGCTAGCTCCCCCCAGGCTGACTGAGTTTAACGCGTAATTTCAGCATATTCCGCCAACGGAACTGAACTAAACGATGGGTGTTTTCCGAAGTTGAGTGTATTGCCAATCTTCACAGCCCCTTTGGCGGCGTGAGGGTGCGTACGTCTGTG
>JBITAD010000389.1:0-2732 GCA_044439945.1 Blastopirellula sp. JB062 | reverse complement strand
GCAACGAATTGTGAACATCTCGGCTCATGTCGATCAAGAAACGGTCGAGATTCGAGTGCGCGACACAGGGCCGGGACTGCCGAGCGAAGTGGACATTTTTGAAGCGTTTCGGACGACGAAAGAGGGCGGAATGGGGATGGGCTTAGCAATTACGCGCTCGATCATTGAGCTGCATGGGGGTAAGATTTGGTGCCAGCCCTCCGAGGAAGGGGCGGAGTTCCGTTTTACATTGCCGATCGCAACTGAAGGTACGGAAGAAGAAAATGATATCGACGCCAACCGTGTTCATCATTGACGATGACCCTGCCGCGCGCGAATCGATCGGAATGCTGATCGATTCGTTAGGACTAAAGACCGAGCAATATTCGTCGGCCGAGGATTTTCTCGCCGCGTTTTCGTCGGACCGGTGCGGGTGCGTCATTACCGACGTCCGCATGCTAGGTTTGAGCGGAGTCGAACTGCAAGAGCGACTGATGGCCGTCGGCTATCGCATTCCGGTGATCTTGATCACCGCGCACGCCAATACGCAAACGACCGTTCGCGCAATGCGAAACGGCGCGGTCACGTTTCTGGATAAGCCCTGCAAAGAGCAAGAGATTATTGACGCGGTCAACGAAGCGATCGCGCTGGACGCCAAATGGCGAGCCGAAGATATCGATAAGGAAGAAGCGGAAAATCTCTATCAAACCTGCACCGACGGCGAAAAAGACGTCATGAAATTGATGGTGCAAGGCAAAGCGAACAAAGTCATTGCGCGACGTTTGGACGTCAGCTTGCGAACGGTCGAAGCTCGGCGTCACAACGTCTTTAAGAAGATGGGAGTCGACAACGTTCCAGATTTGGTGCGTTTGGCGATACGGCTAGAACAAAACATCGATTCGAGCGGCGGCGAGGATGAAGAAGGCGAATAGTCGAACTGCGACCGAGTGCTATGACTATCCGCAATATTGGGATCTGGCCTTTCGTGACGAAACCTTGTTTGAAGCCGACTTTGTCGAAGCGGCCGCCGAAAGGTATGCGCACGTCCCTTTGAAGCGAGTCTTGGAGCCGGGTTGCGGCGGCGGACGATTGATGGTCGAATTGGCCGATCGCGGCTATGACGTCGTCGGCTTTGATCTGAGTCAGGCGGCGGTTCGATACGTGCGGGGGCGGTTACGGCGCCGCGGCTTCAAAGGCGAAGTCTTTCGCGGCGACATGACCGATTTTACGTTAGAGCGACCGGTCGATTGCGTCGTCAACTTCGTGAACACGTTTCGGCATCTCACGACGGAAGAAGCGGCGCTGCGGCACTTGCGAACGGTCGCCGCCGCACTGCGGCCGGGCGGCGTTTTTCTGCTCGGATTCCATCTGATTCCCCTCGACGCCGACCCCGATTGCACCGAACGTTCGACCGCGCGACATGGACGAACGAAAGTAACGCTGACGCTGCGTGTGATCGATTTTAACCGGCGCCGCCGACTCGAACGGATCCGGTTTAGCTTGCGAGTCAAAAGCGGCCAGCGCGATCTCCGCTTACGTTCCGAATACGACTATCGGCTCTATACGCATACCCAATTTCTCTCACTGCTGGCGAAGGTTCCCGAGCTTCAACTCTGCGAAACGTTCGACTTTAACTACGATGTCGACGACCCGGTTCCGCTCGACGATCAACTGTCGGACGCCGTCTTCGTACTGCGGAAAAGAGAGAAATAGGGCCTCCCGTTAAGACTGTAATATGGCGACTTCTTGTCCGACCGAACTGCTGATTTGACCTCTTCAGAGATCTCCGATGGCGTCGACTCGACGTGTGGCCTTACTGATCGAAACTTCTCGCGAGTATGGGCGCGGCCTGTTGCGCGGCATCCGTCGATTTCAACAGACTGGCGCGTCCTGGTCGATCTACTTTCAGCCTCGCGGAACCAACGATCCGGCGCCGACATGGCTTGCCTCGTGGCGCGGCGACGGAATCCTGGCTCGCATCGAAAATCGGGCTATGGCCAAGGCGGTGAAAAAAACCGGCATTCCGGCGGTCGATCTGCGGTTCGGCGTTCCGAATTTGAAGATGCCGGGCGTTGGGGTCGACAACCGCACGGTCGTCGAATTGGCGATACGGCATTTTCAAGTGCGCGGGTTTCGCCGGGTCGCGTTCTGCGGTTATCCGATCGGCGAGTCGATCTGGATGGATCTTCGCCGGAAGCTTTTCCAAGAACTGGCCGCTGAAACAGGCATGCCGTGCGTGCTGTTTTCGCCGGAAAAAGCGGCTGGAAAAGAGCGAACGTGGGATCAAGACCAAAAGCAGCTTGTCCGTTGGTTGCGGCAGTTAGAGAAGCCGGTGGCGATCATGGCCTGCAACGATACTCGCGGGCTCGAAATCTTAGACGCGTGTCGCCGCGATTCGATCGCGGTGCCGAGCGAGGTGACCGTGCTGGGGGTCGATAACGACGAGTTTTTGTGCGGGCTCTCGACTCCCCCGATGAGCAGCGTCGACGTAAACCAAGAGCGTATTGGGTATCGCGCCGCCGAACTGTTGCAAGCGTTGATGGACGGCGCGGCGCCGCCGAGCGAGCCGATTTTATTTCCGGCCGAGCGCGTGGTTGCGCGGCGTTCGACCGATAGTTTCGCCGTTGAAGATGCGGAACTGGCGGCCGCGCTGCGATATCTGCGCGAGCATGCCTGCCAAGGAGTGCGGATGTCGGACATTGTAAAAGCGACCGGTATGCAACGGCGCACGCTCGAACGGCGGATGAAAGCGG
>JBITAD010000388.1:0-2742 GCA_044439945.1 Blastopirellula sp. JB062 | reverse complement strand
AATCTTGAACGTCTTTGATCTCGCCTTCATAACGTCGCAGCATTTCGCTTCGACTTGCTCGCACCGCGTCGCGTCGCTCGGTCAATCGACGCCCTTCTCCCAAGATGATTTGGTTATCGCGTCGATACTGTCCCAATAAGATTTCAGCCCGGGCCATTTCATGACGCAAACTTTCTTTCCGCCTCGGATTGTTCGTCTCGTCATACTCTTGTTGCAAGCGATTCAAATCGTCGTTCAGCTGCAAGATCTCGCGTCGCACGACCGAGAGCTCCGTTTCTAATCGAGAAATCGCGTCGCTCAGCGGAGCTTCCATTCGTTGATAAGCGTCAACCTCTTTCTTCAGCTCGCTCCGCAGTCGATCCAAACGCTCTTGCGCCTCTTGCTGATCAATCGCTAACCGCTGGCGCAAATCCGAGAGGTCCTGCTTCTCTTGCTCTTTCGCCATCTTCTGGTTCTCGACCGCTTCGTCGCGCGCTTCATCTCCCTCGTCGATTAACGTTTGAAACTCGGCCGTCACTTCGTCATAGTTGGTTTGAAAATCGGCGGCGCGTGCGCCCACCATTAAACGATCTACCTTTTTCCTTACCAAGTTACGAACGCCTTGCGAAACGTCCTCGGAGGCCGGGCCGTCGAAAAACGCGAACATTCGGCCCAAAAAGCGAGCGGTCGATCGGGTTTCTTCTTCTAGCGCGTCGCCCGCTTCGTCAGGGCGAATGGTCGCAGCCATTTGATCGATTTTCAGTAGTGCCGATTCCGATTTTTTTTGCAACGCGTACAGCCAAATTAACGCGCGCCAAGCGACCTGATTCTTAGGGCGACTTGCCGTCAAACTTTCGCACAGAGTCGTCGCTTCCTCATATTTATGATGCTTAATCAGCACCAGCGCAAACGCGGTATCGAGCGAATCTCGGTCAGACGCCGACCCGATAAAATCTGCTCGCGTTTGCCGCGCCTTCTCCAGCGAATCGGGACCGATGACCCAGCCCCCTTTTAAAATCTCAGCCACGCCTGACGAGACGTTCGCCCCCGCGACCTCAAAAGGGGGTAACGCAAAGATAAGCAATCCAGCGATTCCGGCGACAACCGGACGAAATAAGATCCGAGCGAGCATATTGCACGCCCCTTTTTTTTAAGACTTGCGTGACGGCAGACCCCCTTTATCGTAAGAAGATTGCGCCATACTGGCAACAATTTGACCCTGCGACCCGAGAGAGAAAAACCCGAGCGAGAAGAAGCGCCGGCCGCTCGAACGTATAATGCACGAGACGGCCGCCTGTTACCGACCAACGCCTAAAATCTAGCGTTTCCCTGCGATCATCGCCGGCGGATATCCTCGCGTTACTGAATCGGCAACGCGAAATCGCCGCTCATGTCTCGATAAATGCAATGCACGTGATTCGCCATATTGCCGACCGAGTCAGGCTGCGTATTGACCAGCTCGATGACGAAGCTGGGGCCTTGAATGCGGTAATAATGCCCGACGCCCGGTTTCGTCGCTCCCGCCCAAGCGAAATGAACGTTGTCGAATCCGGCGTCGGTCATTTGTTTTCTGCGATCAGCCGCAACGTCCTCGGGCATCGCCGAAAAATAAACGTCGATCAAGTCTTGCAACTTCGTTTGCTGCTCTGCGTCTAGCCGCGCGACGGCGAGCCCTTCCGGATCGTCCGTCGGGGCATGCGGATGCCCGGCGTTACGGATTTCGGACGGCGCCTTTTCGGCGATCAGCGCCAACTTCGCTTGCTCGTCCGACAAACTGTTGACCAGATCGAAAGCAAGAGTCTCTTCCCGTTTTAAGATTCGATGCCCTTTCGGAAAACGTTGGGAATAATCCTCTTTCAATTCGGCAGGGTTCGTGCAAAGCGCTTGGGGCGAAGCCGAAACGACAACGTTCCCCTCGACGACGAAGTTAAGCGATAAGTGATGTCCTTCAAAACTCATTCCCCAACGCGCGTCCGCTTTCGGCTCACCGAAGATCGTCACGTAGTAGCGAAGCGGATCGCGCAACGGGCCTCTTTTCTGCAACTGCTTCAATAAAGTTTCCAACTCCATAATCTGCGTCGTCTTCTCATAGCCGACGTCGCTAAGAGCCGACTTCAACAAAGCGTGCGCTAATTCGCGTTGCGGTTGGCTCATGTCGCCAATCTTCAAGCCCTTGCGTTCGTTCTTCGGAATGAAATGCCAATCGACGCGTTTAGGCGAATGATAGTCGTGCGACGCTAGTTTTTTCTGATCGTCTTCTAGCGAGTCGAGAAATGCGTCGGCGGCGACCGTCATCGCGGTTGCGGTGGGCGCCTGGCGAAACAAAGTCCAACCGACGGCGCTCATCGAGAACGAAACGCAAGTCGCGATCAACAAATAGGCGGGAAGTCGCATGGGAGGTATTCCAGAGGAAGAAAAGGAATGCGGTTTTGCTTCTATCATAGCCTCAATAGAAGGGGCGATCTAGTTTCGTCCCGTTCGCCGTAGTTTCCCAGCGATATTGAAGTTCTCGAAATTGCAACGCCCTCTTTTACGATTTCGCTCGAACCGGAAAGTCGCCCTACGCGTAACAAACGTCAACCCGCTTCGATCCTCGCCAGCTTAACGCTTTCCCTCGACGCCCCCCCGCTGGATCCAATGCAACAACACCCAAACATATATCGATTTATAACTATTATGTTTATAAAAAAATGAGACATAGGCCATTGCAAAACCAATATCACAATGATTAATCTATGGCTCGTCGCAACAAGTCGTCTTCAA
>JBITAD010000387.1:0-2748 GCA_044439945.1 Blastopirellula sp. JB062 | reverse complement strand
TAGACGCTCGTTAATATCGCAAATACCAGAAAGCCGCCGACAAATAACCAATCTGGGTTCATATCGCTTGCATGATTATTGGAAAAACAAATCAGTCGTTATGCGCGTTGAAGACGCCGCTACAGCTTCAGGATACGCGACGTCTCCCCGACGAACGAGCGGCTAATCGTCAGCGAGGCTCGCCTTGACGTCGGCCGAGTTTCCCACGGTATCGATCGGCCCAGGGATGCCCAAGCCGCCGCCGGCGGCATAGCCGTAGCTTGCCCCTGTCTTTTCTGGAGAAACCCAAAACGCATACAACGCCCCGTTCTGAAGATGAAAGCGGAACCGTATCGGCTTGCCGGCCAAGTCGGCCAGGTCGGCCATCCCCTCCCAGGTCACTTCAGTCAACGTGCGATCGGTAGAAATCGGCCGGCATCGCTCGGCCGAATAACCCGGCACGACTTCGCCCGCTTGGTCAAGCACGTCGACTCGCAAGCTCCCTTGCGGACAATCGACATTGACGAAGAGTCGATCGCCTTGAAAAACGACCGGCCTGGTGGTGAGGGCCCCGCCCTCTTCGCCTGCGTCCATCGAGGCGAAACCGTCTCGACGCAACTTCGCCACTCCCAGCGACGCGTTGGCGTACATGCCGTTGGCCGCGATAGAAAGCCCCTTTCGTTTCGGGTCGCCGGCGAAGCCTGTGTAATAGAACCAAAGTTCGTCGCCCATGATCAAACAAACGGCGGCGTTGGAATGGAGATAGCCTCGATCCCAGGCCCCCTCTCGGCGAGCCGCGGCGATCAACGGGGTGCGATCATCAGGCCGATGCCAATGAAATCCGTCTCGACTAAAGCCTAAATGAATTTCGGTCAATTTCGGTACCCCTTCCGCCGCACAAGCCTTGTTGTCAGGGCCTTGATAAATCGCCAACGCGCCCAGCATCAACGATTCGTAAGCGACGGCGTCAAGGTTATACAAGGCCGGAGTCGTCGGCTTGCGGCGGCGCTGCGGGAATGCGTAAAACCAATGCTCGTCGGGCAAGTCTTGATTGTCGGCGCGCATCCACGGCACTTGCCGCGCGACGGCGGCGCCCGCCGTCAGATCGTCGCTTTCGCTATAGTTGCGACTGCGCCGGCTCCACGACGCCCGGATGCTATAGACCCATTTTTTTCTAAACGGGTTGTAAAAGATGGTGCTTCGATCTCCCATCGGTCCAGTCGGCGTCGGCTCGCTCCACTGCACCCCGTCCGCCGAACTAAAAATTTCGCCCCCTTGGGGCCGGCTCCAAATCAACATTTGATAACGCTTGTTCGGATCTTCGGCGGTTTGATCCAAGATGACGGCCGCCGAATCGCGAACTCCCTTGCGAGGCACAATTCGATTGGTTCCCGCAACGACGTCTAACTGAGGACGTTGCCAAGCGACGCCGTCTACGCTGGTCGCATAGGCGGTTCCGTCGAACCAACCGGCACAGTACCACATTTTGAACAGCTTATCGGCAGGGTCGTACCAAACCCCGCCGCTAAAAGGCGCCGCCATCGGAGCGTTGCCGCTTTCGACGCCCAGCTCAAGATCGGTTTGCGGGGTCATGACCGGATTGCCTTCGTACTTGCGAGCTTTGTGCCAGGTTCGCGACAGCGTGCTCTCTTCGATCAGAAAATCATCGACGAACAATTGACGCCCCGTATCGATCACGATGCGTTTCGGCGGCGCATCTAGATAAGGAACAGGCAACGGCGCCTGACCGTACGTATCGATTTGCGTCGGGGGCCAAACGCGCGGCAAGCGGATGCCGTTGTAGAGCAATTCTCCTTCGTTTTCCGACCACGGCGTCGGCTGCGCCTGCGAAATTTCGAGCCCCCGCGGCGCGACCAAAACGACCCATTTACGAATCGACAACCGCTCTCCTTCGGCGATCTCCTTGCGATAGACCGAGACTCGATCGATCAAATTTCGGCCGAATAGTTGAAACTCGTCGGTCTCAAGCTTCTCGAACGCTTCGCTCGCCAAGTACTTTTCCTGGCTGGCGGCGCCTTGGCGATCTGCTGTCGGCGTGATGGCATATAAGACGCCAGCACGCGTACACTCTAGGTCATAGCCGTTGATGTTCGTTTGAACGAAGGTCATCCCTTGCAAACGCTCAGGCAGCGTCTTTAGCACGTAGCTTCGATCGCTAAATAACTGCGTCCCCAGTTGAAAGCTTTCTCCCTTGGCCAAGGAATAAAACTCCAACGCCGGGCCTGTTTCGTCTGGCGAAGCGGCGGCGGCCCAACCTGCCGTCAGCAAGGCCAGGATCATCGCCCCTGCCAGCGGCAACCGCCGAAAGATCCGCATGCGTCGGACGTTCGACGTTTGCAAGGCGTAGCTTGAAAAGGGAAACGATTCAAAAGGCATATCACGCTTTCTTTCTCGAAGTCAAAGATAATGGAGAGGGCGAGCCGCATTGCCGGCCAAGGCACGCGCGCACCGTGAGCGCTGCTCGGTGCAGAGGATCGCTCTAGTCAGCCGCGGCGAAGCTTATCCGAAGAGTCAGTCGCGAGTATTAATACTCGCCGATCGGCTCTTGGCCTTGCGCCGTACTCAAGGCGCGCCAGACAATGGCGTCGATCGTCTCGCCGATGAAACGAACCGATCCGTCGCAAAGCGAGACGTTTACCCCGCCGGGATGACGACTGCGCGGGGCGATTACGACCTCTTGTATGCTGTCCCAGTTACTGGCCAACAATACGCAACTTGCGACGTTGTTCCAAGAAGCGTCTTTGGGAC
>JBITAD010000386.1:0-12920 GCA_044439945.1 Blastopirellula sp. JB062 | reverse complement strand
TCGTCGCCGATGCCGTCGTCCCCTTCGCCGATGGGCGCGACCCCCATGTCGTCGACTCCCGCGACTCCCACTAACATGGGCCACAACAACATGGGTCAAAGCCACATGGCCGCGCCCAGCGCCGCCGCTACCATGGCGCCGCAAGCTTCGGTCGCCGAAAAGAAACAGGAAGCGCTCCGAGTCGCTCGCGATCTGTTTCGCCAAGCGCCTGACTGGGTCACCTTCTTCCGCGAGATCCTCGGCGTCGAAGGGGTGGTTCGCCGCTTGTTCAACGTGCCCGAGCAACTCAACGATTTTGAACATTGCGAAGAGTACGGCGAAATCCAATTGATGATCGCCAAGCTCCGCGAACGAACCAGCGTGCAGTCCGAATCGAAAGAGCCGACTCGGGTCATCACCGTTCGCCTGCCGAAAAGCTTGCACGAATCGCTTCGCGTCGAAGCGCACACCCGCCGCACCAGCATGAACAAGCTTTGCATTTCCAAGCTGCTTCAGGTCGTCGACGACTCGATGATTCCGAACGACTAGAGCCGGTTTCCAAAACGTTTTCGTGCCCGAGATTTTCTGAGTTTGGCGAAATGCAACGAGGTCGAAGCAGGCGAATCTCTTACGATTCGCCGCTGCAGACCGACGAAGCAGGTCGCGGAAATCTGGAAATCGAAGCCGAAATGAGGTTTTTGAAACAGGCTCGAATTCGCCGATTGATGGGGAGGAAGAAATTCGATTTCGCCACGGGCGGCGATCATTGGCACGGACGCCAATTCGAATTTGCCCAACCCGCACATCGGTCCGCTCGCTCCTTTCGGGAAATATTCGCGCACGCGACTGACGCGTCGGTCCGTCGCGGCGCGATTTCCTGAGACGCCTTCTCGGCGGCGATCGACTTTCGTATCATTCCGCAAGACTCAGACCGCCGGCGCGGTCTCAAACGCAGGAGGACGCGAAAATGACGCCAGCCGATACGGCCGTGACCGACGCGCCAGCTACCCAATCCGACTCCAAGACCGACCCGCGCGAGCAAACGCGGCGGCAGCCCCCCTACGTCGTGATTCTCCGCAACGACGATCTGAACACCTTCGATTTCGTAATCGAGACGCTCCGCAAGGTTTTCGGCTACGAGCTGGAAAAATGCGTCAAGCTGGCGCTAGCCGCCCACAATCATGGTCAAAGCGCCATCTGGAGCGGTCCGTTAGAAGTCGCCGAGTTGAAAGCCGATCAAGTCCGCTCGCGCGGCGCCGATCCGCAAATGAAAAGCCGCGGCGCCCGGCCGCTGCGAGTCTCGGTCGAGCCGTTGCCGCAATAAGGCCGGCCGATCTCGCCCGCTAGCTGAATTCGACGCCCGCCAGCTTCGCCAAATCGACGAAATATTCGGGGTAAGTTTTGCCGGTGCAAGCCGGATCTAAGATCGTAACGCCCGGCTGCTTTAGCCCGACCAAGGCCAAGCTCATGGCCATGCGATGATCGTTGTAGGTTTCGATCTGGGCCCCTTGCAGTTTTCCCGGCATGATCGCCAACCCGTCTTCTCGCTCTTCGACCGCGGCCCCCAGCTTGCGCAGCTCGCGTGCCAGGTCGCCGATCCGATCGGTTTCTTTATGCCGATTGTGGGCCACCCCGCTCACCACGGTCGGCCCGTCGGCAAACAGCGCGACCGCCGCCAAGGTTTGCACCGTATCGCTGATCGCATTCATGTCGACCTCGATTCCCTTCAGCGGCTTGCCCGCCACCGTAATCGAAGTCGGGCCGTATTGAACCTGGCACCCCATCCGCCGCAAGCACTCGCAAAAGGCGACGTCGCCTTGCAGCGCGTCGCGCGACAAGCCGCGCACCGTTACCTCGCCGCCGGTGATCGCCGCCGCTCCCCAAAAATAGCTCGCGGCCGAAGCGTCAGGCTCAATCGCATAGGTGCGGCCGACGTATCGGCTCGGCGGCACGACCAACCGCGACAAATCGCCCGCGTCGACGTCAACGCCGAAATCGCGCATCACGGCGGCGGTCATCCGTACGTAAGGCTTCGAGACCAGCTCGCCCGCAACCTCCAGCGTGACCCCGTTCGACGCGTAGGGCGCCGCCATCATCAGGCCGCTCAAATATTGGCTGCTGATATCGCCGGCGATTTTGGCGACCCCGCCGGCCAGACCTTGCGTCTCGACGATCACCGGCGGACAGCCGGTTCCCAGCTCGCTGCGACAATCGACGCCGAGTTGCGAAAGCGTTTCGAGCAAATCGCGGATCGGCCGCTCGCGCATGCGCTCGATTCCATCCAGCCGATATCGCCCGGCGCCTGCGGCGACCATCGCCGTCAAAAAGCGAATGGTGGTGCCGCTGTTGGCGACGAACAAATCGGCTTCGACCGCCGGAATCGCCCCGCCGCAGCCGTCGACCTGCAACACGCCGCCGTCGCGATCATGCTGAACGTCGATCCCCAGCCGCCGCAAACTTTCGATCATCACCTCGGTGTCTTCGCTCGCCAACGCGCCGGTCAAGGTCGAGCGCCCTTCGGCCAAAGCGGCGATCACCAACGCGCGGTTGGTCAAACTTTTCGAGCCCGGCGGCAAGATCGAACCCTGAATCGGGGGCGCCGGGGTTATCTCAATACGATTGGTCACAAGAGCGTCTCAACGATCACGGAACAGGTTTGCCGCCATTTTAGCGAAATCTCGGCTCGACGACTTGGGGGGCCGAGCCGTCGAGCCGCTCCCCTCGCTGGCGCTTCAAACAAAAACGTCGGCCAGACGAAAAAACGTCGGCGGGGGAGGACGCTCGCCATCGCTCCCCTCGCTAGCGCTTAAAACAAAAACGTCTGCGAGACCGAGACGCCGTCGCGTCGATAGGTCGGCGTGTCGGAAAAGTTGACGACGCCCAGCACTTCAAAAAACGACCGCTGGCTCGTCTTTCGCAAGTACCGCAGTCCAAATCCCCACACCGGGTCGCCGGTCGGCGCTTCGTAAGCGATCTCGGGAATGATCGACTCGTCTTCATGATGTCGAAAATATTGCACGCCGATCGCGGCGCCGTAGTTGGGGCCGGTCGTTCGCCCCGAGGCGATCTGCACCAGCGGATCGACCTCGAACGCCGTCCGCAACCGATCATAGTTGCCGCTGCCCGCCGGGTTCCAACCGTCGCGTGCGTAAAACGCGTTGCAGTAATAGACGCAATGATCGATGCCCAAAAATTCGTGCTCAAAGTAACGAGTCAGATTGCTTTCGACCACGAACAATTGCCCCTCGCCCAGGCCCGCCTCGTCGCCAAACTTGAACATCGCCCGCCCGGTCAACGTAAACGGCCCGTAAAATTTGGTCCGACTATACGCCAAAAATTGCTGATCGCGTCCTGGCGCGTCAGGGGTCGTCAGCGCCAACGCGCTAAACTCGTGAAACACCCGGTCGTAATCGGCCGAGACGTTCACCCCGTACAAGCCCGAGTCGGGATCGGCCGTGTTCCGCACGTCGGTCGCCGCATAAATCAACTGCACGTTCATGTTGCTGACCGGCCCCAACAAAATCGTATTTTTGTTGGCGACCACGCCCAGCATCTCGTCGTTCATCAGCAAGCCGTTATGCAGCGCAAACGGAAATCGGCCCGCCGTCACAAACACGTCGCGCACCGCGAACGGATCAAAATATCCGCCGAAGATGCTATGCAGCTCTCCTTCAAACCAATACCGGGTCGGCTCGCCGGTCGAGTTGTCGATATACCCTTCCGGTTCGTTAAAGCGATAGTACGAGCCGCCGGTGTTCGCCTTGCCGATCGGACGAAACTGAACGTGAAACCGCTCGGTTCCGGTCAGTTGCATGTCTAGCTCGGCGATCAATTGATGGCCCAGCGCGTCTTGCCGCGTCTTATCTTGCTTGTAGGCCAGCGCCGTCAGTTCGTAACTGCCGTAGGCGACGAAGCGCGGCTCCCAGGTGTTGTATCCGCGGAACCAGGTCAGCGGCCAAACGCGGATCGGATCGTTGCCGAGAAACTCGGCGAACAAGGTCACCGGCTGCGGCGCGACCGCGTCTTCCGGCAGTCGCAACAGTTCATAATGCTGACCGTCCCCTTCGCACGGCCAACCGAGCCGGTCTCCCTCTGGCGAATAAAGGTACGATCCGCCATGGTTCCACAACTCTTCTTCCAGCGGCGGAAGATATTCGTCGGCCGGCTCCGGGGTTTCGATCGCTTCGACCGAAGGGAGCGAGGTCATCACGCGCTCTTGTTCCGGAAAGTCGATCCGCTCCGGCAGCAGCGACGCGACTCGCGGACTCTCGCGAAAGTATCGGTCCCCTTCGCCGAAGTCGGCAAACGCTTTTTCTTCGACGACATGCTGCGTCAACAAAGACGAAGTTCGCTCGCCCCGCTCTCGCCCCCGCAACGGGTTGATCGGCACCGCGGTCGAAACCGCCCAGTCGGGCAACGGATCAGGAATCTGCGCCTCGCCGGTCGCCGGCGACTGCAACCACAAGCCGGCGGCGCAAGTCGCGGCCCATAACGTTTTTCGTAACGGCATCTCGCTCACGGCGTCACCTCAATCACGCCGTTCCACGAATCAATCACGACGATCTCCAGCAAATGCTTCAGATGCGGCGTGCCGATATGGTCGAGCAACGTCGGCGGCAAATGTCGGAAATTCAACCGCACGTCCACATGGTAAGGTCCAGGGCAATCGGGCGAAAACTTGTACGTTTGCCCCCGAGTCGCAAGCGGCGGCAAACTGCCCTTGGCGATGCGGAACGTTCCCGGCCGACCGAACGAAGCCGAGACCCCGCTGGCCGGTCGCAACACGTTGACCGGGGTCACGTTTCGATTGACCGACAGCACGACCGTACGATCGGTTCCCTTGTTCGACAGCGCGACGAACTTGTTTTGGAAGTTCAACAAATCGCGATCGTACGGAATCTCGCCGGTCAGCACCTGATGGCTATGGTCGTCGCGCAGATCGGCGTTTTTGTCTAAATTGCCCGACGCGTAAACGACCCGTCCTTGCGGATCTCGCACCGTAATCTCGACCCATACCTGACGCTCGGCCGTAAACCCGGTCGGCAAGCTGTGCCCCGCCATGATGCTCTCGACGTCGACTCGCACCGCCGTCTTGCGTCCGACTTGCGCAGTCGGCGGAGCGTCGACATGAATCACCGCCGCGTTACGCAACACCTCGTATCGCTTGGCGTCGGCGATTCGCAACGAGCGGCGATTTTTCTTCCGCAGTGCGACCAACGTCTCTTTTTGATACGGGGTCAGCTTGTCCCAATCGCGATAGTCGGTTTCGTACATCCAGTCGAGCTTTTCCGGAAACTCGGTATCCGGCAGCAACGAGTAGTCAGGCCCGGCGAACGTATGATCGGTCAAATGCCGCAGCGGCATTTGCTCTTTCGGCACGCCCGGCACGATCGCCGCATAGCCGAGCGGGCGATCGCAATCGGCGATCGATTTGCCTTGCACCGGTCCCATGTGGCACGACTGGCAAGTTTGCCCCATTTTGGCGGCGGGGCTGTTTTGCCATTCGCTAAACGCCTCTTCCAGTCGCACCCCGTCCGCGCTGGTCACGTCATGGCACTCGCCGCAAAATTGCGAAGATTTCATATAAGGGAAGCCTTCGGCCTGATGCGTACCGTTGTGCGGGCCGCTGACCGAATCGTCAAACGGGCCGTACATGCAAGCGTCCAACACCGGCCCCGGCTCGACCGGCACCCGCCCCGACGACTTGTAGTGCACCGTGCTGCGACGATGGCACGTGATGCAAGTCACCCCTTCTAACGAAATCCGCGAGCGATGCACGTTGCGCGTGCTGCCGGTCTCGCCCAAGGCGATGCCGACCGGCGTATGACAACGCGTGCAAAAGGTGCCGATCGTTCCCCCGGTTCGCTCTTGCAACGTCAACGTGAACGCCTCGAAGATCGGGCTCTGTTGGGCGTAGGCGTGCATCGATCGCGACCACTCGTCGTATTGCTTCGGATGACAAGCGGCGCACTGTTTCGCGCTCGGAAAATCCATCTCGGTCACCGGCGGCTTGCACGAGATCGGCAACGTATATTCCAAGGCGCCGTTGGTGATCCAGCGCTGCATCGTCTCTAGCTGCCCCGCCGTCAGCCAGTCCGACTTTTCAACCGGCATCTCCGGCTCGCGCGGGGCGATCGATTTCGGGTCTTGGTGCACGTTCCAATTCACGTACTCCCACAGTAGCGAATCTTTCGGATTGCCCGGCACGATCAGCTTTTGCCCATGCTTCTCGGCGTCGATCATCGCCTCGTAACTCGACAGATCGACCCGGTCCGACTCGGGACGATGGCAGCCGGCGCACTTGTTCTGCAAGATCAAGAAGACGTCGGGCCAATCGGGGTCGTAAGGATAATGCCCCGGCGTAATCGTATGCGGAATGGCGACCGCTTCAGGCTGTCCCGGAAGGGTCAGCGCCGCCACGGCCAACGCCGCAATCAACAGGACCAGCGCCCCGTAGACGCGGCGCCCCTGCACCAAACGTTGCAACATCTTGAGAATCCGTCCCTTGGAGTACCGTCCATCCCAGGCGTCCCCAGTCCGTGGGACGCGTCATCAAAGGGACTATCGACGGATCGCCGCAAGAGAATTCGCTGCAATGAATCTGAGCCGTTCGACGCTTGCATCGCTTGCGACTCGTGCAACCGAAAGAGCCGGTCAAGGCCGCAAAACCGCGCCCTTTACGAGGCCGATAAAGTTCCTCGCAGCCGCATCAGCCGCTCGCTCAACGGCTGATCTCCGCTGTTTTTCGCCGCATTTTCCGCAACCGAAACCACGCTAGCGGCCTCTTCGGCTCGGCCCGCTTCCAACAACCGAGGAACCAATCGCAGCGCGTAGGCGGCCGCCTTCTCTTGCAGCGCCGGCGACTCGCTAGCAGCCGCTAGCTGAAACGCCTTCAGGCTCCAATCCAACGGATCAATCGCAAATCGTTTCGACCACGCGTCCGCAATCTGATCGCACAACGGCATTTCGCCCCCTTTGGCCGCTTCGGCAAGCGCGTATCGGAACGTGACGAAACTGAGCGGCGGATCGTCGGCGGTCGCTTTGCCGGAGCGAAGCAGCTTGCGAGCCAACGCCGTATGCCCGTTGGCGCTGTTCGCCGCCGCGAAAGCCTCGGCCCATTCTTTCTGAAAACCGGCCGTCGCCGTTTGCAGATCGGCCTCGCTCGGAACCTCGACTTGCTCCAGAAAATCATCGGCGAAATCGTAACTGTCGCTCGCCGTCAGCGGCAGATCGCCGACTTCGGCCCCGGCCAGCTTCGCCTCGTCCCACATCGCTTTCGCGCGATCGGCGCCGGCCTCAGGCGAGACCAGCAAAAACGAGCCGCGCACCAGCTTCGACCGGGCTTCATCGTCGGCAAGTCGCTCGGTCGCAAAATGCATCGCCAAGCCGGCCGGAATATCTTGCAACGTATAGCGTCGATTTTCGCCGTTCACCCGCAGCACCAGATAGTCAGCCCGATTCTCGACAATATGGGCCAGCGTCTTGCCGACCGTAATATCGGTCTCGGCGGTCAACTCGGCGATCTCTTGGCTGACGGCGCCCCAAAATTGTTGCACCAAATCAGCCAATTTTTGCAACCGCGCCACTTTGGCCTGATGCTCCGGCTGCGCGGCCAACGGCGCCGCTTGAGCCAAAATGCGCTGCGCTTCTTCCGCTTGACGATCGCTCAGCGCTTGCCGGGCGCCGGTCAACAACCGCCCCAAATCGCTAGGCGACAACTTCGTTTCGTCCAGCGGCGCCGTCGCAGGCGAATCGGGCCGCATGCCCGGCTCCATCCCCGACTCCATGGCCGGTTGGGCCACCGACTCGACCGGCGGCGTCGGCTTGGTCGCTCGCGGCGCGTAGCGTTTTCTCTCTTGCTCCAAGGCGACGTACTCAGTGATGTCGGCGCCTTGAGCGGCCGCTTGTTTCCAAACTTCCATCGCATGCCCAGGATCGGCGATGCTGGAAAAGAGCAGAAACGAGCCTTCGACCAATTTTTTCCGCGGCTCGTCGCCCGCCAGCCCATAAGTCGCCAGCGCGCGGCGCAAACCTTCGGGGATGTCGGTCAGTTCATACGATCGCGATTGACCGGCGACCCGCACCACAAGATGCGAAGCCGTTTTGGAAGCGACCGTAAACTGGGTCGAGCCGACCTGCAACTGCTCGCCTCCTTGCAGTTTTTCGAGCGAGGTCGCGACCGCCTGATCGAACGCGGCCAGGTCGCTTACTAATTGTCGCAAACGTTTGAATTCCGCTTCGCCCGCATCCGTCTTATTCAGCGCAGCGACCGCCGCAAGGGTCGCCTGGGCGGCGGCGACGTCTTTCTCATCCAGCCGCTTCCAAGCGGTCGAGATCGCCGTCTGCAAGGCCTGTTTTTGCTCGGCGGTCGGCGCCGGTTTCGCCGGCGGTTTCGGCTGCGGAGCTTCCCCCATTTCTTCCAATTTTTCGTTCGGGTCGCCCAACCCGGGGATCGAGCCTGCCAAGTCTTCGGCCGAAGGGCGCTTGCCTCGTCCGCGACGGGGCCGCTTCTTCTTCTCTTCCTCCGGCGCATCAAGGTCGCTCTTCAGCCCGACGACGGGATCAATGATTTCGTCGGCCGGCTCCTCTTGCTCGGCCACTTCTTGCGGATCTTGGTCGCCCAGAAAAACCCAATAGCCGGCGACCGCCCCGCCGACCAACAACCCCAACACCAAGGCCGAGCCCCAAAACGCTTTAGAACCGCCCGAAGCGCGCGACTTCGCTCGCTTCGCCGTCGACGGACCGCTGCCCACCACTTTGACCGACCCGGTCTCGCCACCGCTTGCACCTGGCGGTACGGGAATCGCCGTCGGTTGCCCAGCCGGCTGCGCAATCGGTTGCGCGATCGGCTGCCCCGTGGGCGCGGCGCCATAGACCGGCTGCTGCGCCTGCACCGGCGCGGCGACCGGCACGGCGGCGCCGGACTGCGGGGCCGAGAACTGAGCGTAATACTGCTGCAACTGCTGGTCGTAAACGCTTTTTTGCGCCGGGTTTTGCAAACATGCTCGCGCCGCGGCGATCTCTTGCAAAATTTGCTGGCGCGACGGCTCTTCCGCCCCGCCGTGCTGGGTTTGCACGCGCAAAAACGTCTGCTCTCCCTGAGCCGAAATAATTTGCGGATCGCTCTCGTAGGTCCGCAACCCCAGCAAAGCGTAATAATCAGGACGTCCGTAGACGGAAAGTCCTAGCCAGCGATAGTAAGGATTGTTCGGATCGGTCATTTCAGACAAATCACCAAAAAAGGGCGGGCGAGTGCTAGTAAGGGGGGCGCCGCTGACGGAGAGTGCCTCTTCTCCATAGACGACGAAGGGAGGGAAATCGTTTTGCGGCATCCGCCCTAATTCCCATCGCAACGCAATGGATTCGGATCGGTGCACGCAGCTCGCCGCCGATTGGGGTGGCGGATCTATCCCAACTTTATCATAGTCGACAGCCTCATTACCTCGCAAAAGCGACGAAATGTCGCAATGCGACTATTTCTATTTCACGAAAAATCGTTTTTGGTTTCACGCATATTTCCGATTAACCGGCCCTATTTTTTTCTGACATACGCGCCGCCCGCGAAAACCGGGGACCAATCCGTTCTCGATTTCTCCAAAACTTTTTCAGCCGCCGCGTCGTCATGCTTTGTATCGCAACAGGTTCGCACCGTCAGGGTTCCGAGATTAGGTAGCAAAATGAACAAGAGTTACGTGCCCCGATTCCGCTTTATCGAATGGATATTGTTTACGGCGATGATCGGCCTGATTGGCGCGCCCCTAGCCGGACAAATAGGAACGTTCGTCGTGGAAGATTCCCCCATCGACTTCGCCCAGCTCGACAAACTTTATCGAGACGGCAACTACAAAGAAGCGTACGAAAAAGGGCGCCCTCTCTTTCTCAACCCCGACAGCGACCCGCAAGAGATTCGCTCGCATCTCTATCAAATGGTCAGCTCGCTGCAACAACTCTCGCGCATTGACGAAACCGAAGACTTTCTCGAACAGGTCGTCGCCGCCCATCCGCAACAATGGCGCGTGCTGACCGGGGTCGCCGCCCAATATCAAACCCTGACCCATTACGGTCAGATGATCGACAACCAATTCGTTCGCGGCCGCCGCAATCGCGCCCAATGGGTCAACAGCATCGACCGCGATCGGGTTCGCGCCTTGCAACTGTACGAACAAGCGATGCCGCTGGTCGCCCAAGAAGCCGACAAAAAAGAGGTCGCCGGTTTCTATCAAGACCTGGCCCGGTTTCTGATTCAAGGTCGCAGCCATGGCGAATCGTGGCGCCTGCAATACCTGACCGAAACCGACGAACTGCCCGACTATGAAGAAGGCTACGCTCGCGGCGGACAAACCCAAGGCGCACCGGTCGACGAAGCGGGCGAACCGATTTTCTATCAACAGCCCAAATCGTGGAAAGACGCGGCCGACGACGGCCAACGCTGGCGCTGGGCGCTGGCGATGATGGTTGAGAACGCGCCCAGCATGCAAGGCCAAGCTTTGCGACAACGCGCCAATTTCGCCCAACAGCAGTTCGGCGTGCAAACCTTGCAGCAGTTCAGCTTCTGGGGACGCGGCGCGCAGCCCGACGACGAAGCCGAAACCGGCACGTACGCCTTGCATACCTTGCAAGAAAACGAAACGATCGCTCGCCTGGCCAACGGGGTCAAACGGTTCAAGCTGCCCGACGAGTTCAACCATTTGGCCCTGTATCGGCAGATCATGGCCGACGACAAGTCAGGCGACGCCGAACAAGCCTATCAACAACTGGCCGGCATCTTCGAGAACCGGCGACAATATCCCCAAGCCGCGCAGCTCTGGCGCGAAGCGATCGATAAATTCGGCCCGGGCAACAACAACTTCCGCAAAAACCGCCTGCAACAAATCGTCGGCAATTGGGGACAGTTCCAAGGGGGCGAAATCGCGCCGGCCGGGCAAGGCGCTCAGTTGCAGTACCTGTTTCGCAACGCCAAAAAAGTGAACCTGACCGCGGCCCCGATCGACGTCGACAAACTGTTGACCGACGTCAAGCGATATCTGAAATCGGATCCCAACCGCATCGACCATCGCCAGCTGAACGTTCAAGACCTGGGCGCCAAAATCATTCATCAACAGGGCGAAAAGTATCTCGGCGAGCCGATCGCTCGCTGGAGCGTCGACCTGCAGCCGCGCGCCAACCATTTTGATCGTCGAGTCACGATTCAAGCCCCGCTGCAAACGGCCGGCGCTTACCTGGTGACGGCCAAGCTCGAAGACGGCAACGTCTCGAAGATCGTCGTCTGGGTCGCCGACTCGGCCATCGTCTCGAAACAGTTGGACAAGGCCCGCTTGTACTATGTGACCGACGCGGTGACCGGCAAGCCGCTGCCTGGGGTGAACGTCGAATTTTTCGGGTATCGCCAAGATAACGTTCGCGGCACGAACAAGTTCCTTCTGACGACCAAAAACTTCGCCGAAAAAACGGACGCCGACGGCCAGATCAAGCTCGACGCCTCCCAGCTCAGCGATCGCATGCAATGGATCGTCATCGCCCGACCCAACGGGTACGGTCTGGCCTACATGGGCTTTCAAGGCATCTGGTTCGGGCAACGGCACGACCCGCAATACAACGCCACCAAAGCGTTTCTTATGACCGATCGGCCCGTCTATCGCCCGGATCAAACGGCCGAGTTCAAATTTTGGATCGGACACGCCCAATACGATCAAGAAGGGGCCAGCCAATTCGCCGGTCGCAACTTCCGCGTGCAAATCGACGATCCGCAAGGCGAACAAGTTTACGAAAAACATCTGACCGCCGACCCATACGGCGGCATCGTCGGCCAATGGGCGATCCCCAGCGACGCCAAGCTCGGCGCGTACTCGATCCGCACCGACTACGGCGGCGGCTCGTTCCGGGTCGAAGAGTACAAGAAGCCGGAGTTTGAAGTCAAAGTCGACGCCCCGACCGAGCCGGTCATGCTGGGCGAAAAAATCGAAGCGACCATCACCGCCAAATACTTCTTCGGCGCCCCGGTCGTCAACGCCAGCGTCAAATACAAAATCATGCGTTCCGACCATCGCCAAGACTGGTACCCGATCGCTCCGTGGGATTGGTTTTACGGCGGCGGCTATTGGTGGTTCGCCTACGACTACGCCTGGTATCCCGGGTTTTCAAAATGGGTCGGCTGCACTCGGCCTTATCCGGCGTGGCATCCCTTCCCCCACAATCCGCCCGAGCTAGTCGCCGAGCAAGAAGTCGAAATCGGCCCCGACGGCACGGTCAAAGTCGAGATCGACACCGCCCTGGCCCAAGCGATTCACGCCGACAAAGATCACAAATACTCGATCACCGCCGAGGTTCGCGACCAATCGCGACGCACGATCGTCGGCTCGGGAGACGTCTTGGTCGCGCGGCGGCCCTTCAAAGTTTTCACCTGGCTCGACCGCGGCTATTACCAAGTCGGCGATACCGTGCAAGCCAACTTGAAAGCGCAAACTCTCGACGGCAAGCCGGTCGCCGGAGAAGCCGAAATCGTGCTGTATAAAATCACCTACGACGAAGATCGCAAACCGATCGAAACCGAGGTGCAATCGTGGCAAGAAAAAGTGGGCGAAGAAGGACTCGCCCATCTGCAAATCAAAGCTTCGGCCGCCGGCCAATATCGGCTTTCCGCCACCGTCGCCGACGACCAAGGCCACGCGATCGAAGGGGCGTTCGTCTTCACGATTATCGGCGAAGGCTTCGACGGTTCGCAGTATCGCTTTAACCATCTCGAACTGATCCCCGACAAAAAAGAGTATCAGCCCGGCGACATCGTCAAGCTGCAAATCAACGCCGACCGCCCCGGCACGACGGTCTTGTTGTTCCTGCGGCCGTCCAACGGCGTCTATCTGCCGCCGCAACGCTTGAGCCTGACCGGCAAAAGCACGGTGGTCGACGTCGCCGTCGTCAAAAAAGATATGCCCAACTTCTTC
>JBITAD010000385.1:0-2735 GCA_044439945.1 Blastopirellula sp. JB062 | reverse complement strand
GAAGGGCCTGCGATCGTGATCGAATCGCTTGCGACAACCGTGATTGATCCTGGCTGGCGAGCCGAGATGCTAAGTGGGGGAGAGTTGCTGATTCGGCGGCTCGAACCGGACTCGGCGGGGACGATGGAGACGAATCGAGCTGGCGAGGCGATCGATTCGGCCGATCCGGTGCTGCTTGAGATTATCAATAACCAATTCGCCGCCGCGGCGGAACAAATGGGAGTCGCACTGCAAAATACTTCGGTTAGCGTTAACGTGAAAGAACGTCTCGATTTTAGTTGCGCCATCTTTACGGGCGAAGGAGATTTGATCGCGAACGCTCCGCATATTCCGGTTCATTTAGGCGCGATGGGCGAAACGGTCAAAGCGACGATCGCAGCGCAGCCGCAAATGGGACCTGGCGATGCGTTTGTGACCAACAACCCATATCGCGGCGGGTCGCATCTGCCCGACGTGACAGTGATCACGCCTGTTTATTTGAGCGAAGAAAAGGAAAGCCCCGATTTTTTTGCGGCAAGTCGGGCGCATCATGCGGAGATCGGCGGGATCGCGGCGGGATCGATGCCGGCCGGTTCGAAGACCTTGGCTGAGGAAGGGGTTTTGATCGACAATTTTCGACTGATGCGGCAAGGCGTCGCCGATTGGGACGGCTTGGAAGCAATTTTGCGAGACGCGGAATATCCGTCGCGCAATCTCGCCGATAATCTCGCCGACGTAGCGGCCCAGTTGGCGGCGAATCAACGGGGCCTGCAAGATTTGCAGTCGCTTGTCGCCGCTTATGGTCTCGCCAAAGTGAAGCGGTACGCCGAGCATATTCAAGACGCCGCCGAGGCGAAAACGAGAGCCGCGCTGGCCAAGTTGCCGGACGGAACGTTGCAATTTACCGACTGTCTTGACGATGGGGCGCCGGTCGCCGTGCGGATTGAGATTGCCGGAGAATCGGCGGTGATTGATTTTGAAGGGACAGGCCCCATTTTACCTGGCAATTTGAACGCCAACCGGGCGATTGCAACGGCGGCGGTGATGTACTGCTTGCGGCTCTTGTTAGACGAAGAGATTCCGCTCAATCAAGGCGTGTTGAAACCGGTCGAAATTCGTTTGCCCGAATGTTTGTTGAATCCGCCGCTGCGCGAGACTCCGCAACAGTGTGCGGCGGTCGCCGGCGGAAACGTCGAGACGTCGCAACGTATTGTGGACGTGTTGCTTGGGGCGTTGCAGCTTGCCGCCGCCAGCCAAGGAACGATGAATAACCTGACCTTCGGCGACGAGACGTTCGGGTATTACGAAACGATCTGCGGCGGCGCCGGGGCGACTGGGCAAGCGGCAGGCGCTGCGGCCGTGCATACGCATATGACCAACACGCGGCTGACCGACGTCGAAGTTTTTGAACTGCGATTTCCGGTCAGGGTACGGCGGTTCGCGATTCGACAAGGATCCGGCGGCGCGGGCGAGCATCGCGGCGGCGACGGGGTAGAGCGAGAGATCGAATTTTTGCGCCCGCTGTCTGGGGCGTTATTGACGCAGCGTCGCGGCCCCTATCGGCCGTATGGGATGTCGGGCGGCGAGCCTGGCGAGTTGGGAGAAAATCGTTTGCGTCGCTCCGACGGCGACGAAATTGCTTTGCCGGCGATCTGCAGTTTTCAATTGTCGCCTGGCGACGTATTGGTGATAAAGACGCCGGGCGGCGGCGGATGGGGGCGAGCGATCGCCCGGCAAGACTGAGCTGGGGCGGAGCTATTCGCTTTTACGCAGATCGAACTTGCAGCAGCCGAAGTCGAGCGAATTCGCGGCCTTGCTTTTCAGAAAGATAGGATTGAGGTCGTAGTAAACGAACTTGCCCTCTTTGTGAGTCGTGACGATTTGCGCGTGATAGAGTACGCGCAAATGATGCGAGACGTTTGCGATCTCTAGCTCTAGTAACAAGGCGATATCGGAGACGCTCAGCGGCCCCTCTTGCAGGGCTCGCAAGATTTGCAGCCGAATCGGATCCGCTAAACCTTTCAGATAACTGGCGCAGACGTCGACGCCAGGGAACTCTGACGGTTGTTCGCGTTTCGGCATGGTTAAAATCTTGTCTCCGCTTGTTGAAGGGAACCCATTGAATTAGGCGCCGCTTGGCTGCGATTTATTATCAACAGCGCTAGCCCCTGTGCAAGACGGATTCAAACGAGCCGCTGCTATTGCGGATATTTGGCGGTTCCCGCTTTGAGTTGCCGTAGTCGTTCGGCGACGGCGTCACGATATTTTTTGACGATCTGATCTTTCGGTTCGGGATAGCGACCCTGATCGTCGGTTTCCTCTTCCCAGTCGGACAGAACTTGGCGAAGCTTGTCAGCTTCGGATCGTAGCTGCGGCGAATCGATCAGATTTTCGGTCTCCCATGGATCATTTTGCAAATCATACAGTTCTTCCTGCGGCTTGCGCGGCTGCATGAGATAGGCTTGAACCTCGTTCATTTTGTTCTCTTGGAACAGTTGCCAAAGCACGGGACGAATGGGACGAACTTTCTCTTCGTAATCGTGCACGGTGAAGTAGGGGACTTCGGGCATATCGTTCCGAATATATTTGTAACGCCGGCCGACGACGGCTCGCGATTTGTCATAGACCTCGTCCCAGCGATCTCGCGCCGCAAAAACGTAGTCGCGAGGTTGGCTGCCTGGTTCGAGGAAAGGGCGCCCTTCGAGGTAGTCGGGGATATTGACTCCGGCGGCCGCTAAGACCTGGGCGCTAATGTC
>JBITAD010000384.1:0-2763 GCA_044439945.1 Blastopirellula sp. JB062 | reverse complement strand
CCTTTTTTCGCAGCGCAACCAGATAGCCTTCTTCGTACTCGGCCGCCAAGATAACCAGATCATCATAAGACAAAGGAGATGGCGCGTAACCGAACTTGTAGCGATCGGGAACGTACGGCCCTAGTTTCTTCCACAAGATCTTGCCGCTGAGATCGAGCGCCGTCAGCTGCGCCGAATCATGATTATGAAACGCAACGAACAAGCGTCGACCGTCGCATGCGACCGTCGGCGTGGCATGGGTGTTTTTCGAATGAATCTTTTCAGGCAACCCCCCCCGGTTCACAAGCGTCGTCCAAAGCGGTTTGCCCGTTCGGCGATCGAAACAAAGCACCGACTGCGTCTGCCGATCGAGGTCGGCCGTAGTTAGCACGACCTTATTGCCGATTACCGTGGGCGACGAGTGACCGCGCCCTGGTATCGTCGTTTTCCAGACGATCTTTTCTTGATCGCTAAATTGGGTCGGCGGAGTCGGTCCCGCTTCGGCGATCCCCAGATCAAGCGGACCTCGCCAATGCGGCCAGTCGCCGGCATACGACATTGCTGCCAAAGAAACAAGGACGAAGCCGCTTATGAAAAGCCGCGCGATCATGACGCTCTTCTCGGAGATAGGTAGTGAAACGCTTTCATTGCAAGAGTTCCAAAATACCATCTCGCGAGGGTTCGCTCACCTCTATTTCGCCGCTTGAGCGAGACGAACCGATTTTTCAACCTGGCAAGGGGCCGTTATTTGCCGCAATAGTCGATGGCGCGGGCAATTTCGCTTTTCAGTCTGCCTCGCGGAACGATGCGATCGACGAAACCATGCTCAAGCAGAAATTCGCTGGTCTGAAAACCGTCGGGCAGTTCGATGCGAATGGTCGCTTTAATCGTCCGCGGTCCGGCGAATCCGATCAGCGCTTTCGGCTCGGCGAAGATCAAATCGCCGAGCGAAGCGAAACTTGCGGCGACGCCGCCCATGGTCGGGTTGGTCAGCACCGAGATGAAGAGCCCGCCCATTTCGTGATAGCGCGCCAAGGCGGCGGTGACTTTGGCCATCTGCATCAGCGAGAGAATGCCTTCATGCATCCGAGCGCCCCCGCCTGATCCGCTGATGACGATCAACGGCAAGTTTTGATCGGCGGCTCGCTCGATTAAGCGGGCCAGCCGTTCGCCGACGACCGACCCCATGCTGCCCATGATAAAGGCCGAATCAGTCACGCCGATCGCGACCCGACGTGCGCGAATCATGCCGCAGCCGGTCAGCGCGGCGTCGCGCAGTCCGGTCCGTTTTTGTTCGGCGACCAACCGATCGGCGTACGCTTTTTTGTCGGCGAACTGCAACGGGTCGGTCGGCAACAAGTCGGCGTCCCACTCTTCAAAAGTGCCGCTGTCGAGCACTTGCTCGATCCGATCGGTCGCCGAGACGTACCAATGATGTCCGCATTCAGGACAGACCGAATGCAGTTCTTCGGCTTGCTTGCGGAAGATCACCGCTTGGCAACCGGGGCAACGCTGCCACAGTCCTTCAGGCACTCCCCGTTTGGCGCGTTTGACTCCTTCAGCGGCGGCCGAAGCGGCGGCGAACTCAGGCGTAGTCGACGACATGCGATTTCCTTCTGGCTTGGAACGGCCGTCACTGGCGGTTCGTTCTATCTTGATCTAGCGAAGGGCGGGCTGCGGAGAAACTTCGATCAGCTCCCAACTGCCGCAATTTCCTTCTTCAGCTTTCCACAAGTCGCCGATCAAATGATGCAGCAGCTCGCAACGAATCACCGAAGCGATCGGCTCCGGGGTCACGATCGCCGCGACCCGACTTGAGTTTTGATACTTCTTGCGAATTTTGTCTAGGGCGCTGCGTACGCGCGTCCGTGCGTCCGCTAGCATCTCTCCCTCGGGCGGGCATATGCCGTCGGGGTTCTCTTGCCACTGGCGGTAAACCTTCGGTTGGTTTTGCTTGACCTCAGTGATCAATTTGCCTTGCCACAGTCCGACGTCCAAGTTGCGAAACTTGTCGATTCGTTTCACTTTGGCCGAATGGATTTTGGCGATAATCTCCGCCGCTTGCTGAGCCGGTTGGCAAGGACCGCAGTAGACGACGTCGATCGTCAGATCGGCCATCTCGTGCGCAGCCTGCTCGACTTGGGCGATTCCTTGGTCGCTGAGCGGCACGTTTAACGTGCCGCGAATCCGACCTTGCAAATCGTAATCGGTACAGCCAGGGCGAATGAGCGCAACGCGCGACATAAAAAGCTACACCTATGCAGTTCAGGAGGCGGTCGCGGCCGAGTTCAACTCGCGGACTGCCGTGGCATAATCTGGTTGGCCGAATATGGCCGACCCGACGACGAACATGTCTGCGCCCGCTTCCTTGCAGCGCCCAATCGTATCGAAATTCACGCCGCCGTCGATCTCAATTAGCACGTCCGGCGCGAGCCGGCGAACCTCTCGAATTTTGTCGAGGGCGACTGGGTTAAACTTTTGACCGCCAAATCCGGCGTTGACGCTCATCATTAAAGCGACGTCCGCTTCCGGCAAGGCGTCGGCGATCGCGTCGACCGGCGTATCAGGGTTAATCGCAACGCCCGCGCCGGCCCCTAGCGACTTGATCTCTCGCAAGATGCTAGCGACGTCGTCGACCGCCTCGGCGTGGATCGTCATCACGTCCGCGCCCGCTTCATGAAATTGTCGGATATAGTCGTGCGGCTTCTCGATCATCAAATGGACGTCGAGCGGCAGATCGGTCAATTTTCGAAAGGCCGCGACAATTGGCATCCCATACGTAAG
>JBITAD010000383.1:0-2770 GCA_044439945.1 Blastopirellula sp. JB062 | reverse complement strand
GGCGCCGACATAGTTCGATCCGGTTCGCGATTGCGGAGGCGCGCCGGTTAAAAGGAGCGTATTCCGATTTACGGCCGTCCAGATCAAGCCTTCCATTCCCTTTTGCTTGGGGCGAACGATTTTCAGCGAGCCCCCCTCGGCCGAATAGGTCCCTGCTAGGTTGAGGCGAGGGTGGGCGATTTTAAAGCGGTTGTTGTTCGTCGCTTTGACGGTCACATGGTGTTCGGCGCCTTGGGGAAGCGTCATAAGCCATTTGCCGGAGTAGTCGATCGGCTCGGCCGGCGCCCATTCAAGGAGGAACGCGTTCGCTGGCAGGTTCGGCTGGACTTTTTCCGGTTCCGCTTCGCTTTTCGATATCGCCTCGTTTCGGTCGATCGCGGCGGCATTGCGATCGACTTGGCTTTCAATCGCTTCCAGGCGCTCTTCCAATTGCCGAATTTGAGCGATGAGTCCGTCGATCAGCCCTTCGCCAGGTTCTTCCGCCTGAGCGGCGGCGGCGATCGTAAGCAGGACGGCACAGGCGAGCGTCATAAAGGGGCGAGACATGGGCGGCGTTCCTTGGCGGCACGTTCAGGGTGCGAGAGGGCGAATATCCTCTTTATCGTAGTCCGTCAGTTCCGCTGGGGGAAATGCGGCGCGAAGCGCGTTCAAGACGACGATGACGTCAATAATCTCTTGCGAGATCGCGCCCGCCACGGGGGGAAGCCAGCCAACGGCGGCGATCAGCATGCCGATCACGCTGAGCGATATCCCGCCTACGGCGCTTTGCAGGGCGATCTTGCGCATGCGTCGTCCGATATGCAGCAATTTGTCGACCGTTTCTAGCGAGCTATCTAAGACGACCGCGTCGGCCGCTTCGGTGGTGACGTCGCTGTTCCGGCCAAATGCGACTCCGACCGTCGCCGTCGCCAACGCGGGTGCGTCGTTGATCCCGTCGCCGACAAACAGGGTGGGAGCAATCGCCGTTTCGCGGCGAACTAGCTCCAGCTTCTCTTCCGGGGTTTGGTGAAAATGGATCTCGGAAATACCGACTTGTTCGGCCAGATAGCGCGCTTCCGATTCGCGATCGCCGGTTACCAGCATTGTTTTGGCGATATGATGGCGCGGCGCTAAATGGTCGATAAAGCGTTTTCCTTCGCGGCGCGGGGCGTCGCGAAAAGAATAGATCGCAGCCAGCGTTTCGTCGATCAGCACGACGCACTCTAGGCCGCCTTGTTCGTCTGGCAAGTTGACGGCGGGCTGCTCGATCTGCAGTTGCGTGCGGCTGGTGATCCGGACTTGGCGGTCTCGTACTAGGCCTTGCATGCCTTGGCCGGGGCGTTCGTTCACTTTCGTAACGTCATAAACGGTTGCAGCGTCCGCCGTCGCTTGGTTGCGAATCGCCGCCGCCAGCGGATGTTTGGAATACCGTTCAAGGCTCGCGACCAGCGCCAAGGTTTCTTCCGGGTCCGAGTCGTTTGCGTGCCAGCGGGTCGTCAGTTGCGGTTCGCCATAGGTCAGCGTGCCGGTTTTATCAAAGATGACCGTCCGGCAGCGATCGACGTTTTCGAGCGCCGCTGGTATGCGGATGATGATGCCCATCTGCGCCGCTAATGAGATCGAACCGATGATGGCCACCGGTATTGCGATCAACAACGGGCAAGGAGTAGCGACCACAATGACCGCCAAAAAACGAATGGGGTCGCCGCTGGCATACCACGCCGCCGCGGCGATCAAAATCGCCAGCGGCGTGTAGTAAGCGCCCAATTGGTCTGCCAGACGTCGAATTCGCGGGCGATCTTGTTCCGACTGCCGCATCACTTTCATGATCTTGGCGTACCGAGAGTCGATCGCTTGACGCTCGGCTTGAATCGTTAACGCGCCTTCGCCGTTGACGGCGCCTGAGAGGACGCTGGCGCCGGGCGTTTTCGATATTCGATATGGTTCGCCGGTCAGATAGGATTCGTCCATGACGCTGCGGCCTTCGAGCACAACGCCGTCGACCGGAGAAACTTCGTGCGGCAAGATTACGATCGCGTCGCCAACTTCAATGGATTCGACGGCGATATCCTCTAGGGTCGATCCTTGACGCCGATGGGCCGCAGTGGGGACTCGCTTGGCTAGCGCTTGCAGCACGGTCGAGGCGCGGCCGACGGCGAAGGATTCGAGCGCTTCGCCGCCGGATAGCATCAGTACCACGATCGAGCCGGCCAAATATTCGCCCAACATCGCCGCGGCGACGATAGAAATGCCTGCGAGCAAGTCTGCCCCAAAGTCGAATCGAATCACTTTGCTAAGCAGTTCCAAAATCAGCGGAAGTCCGCCGATCGAAAGGGTGATCCACAGCGGCAAGTCGTATGCCGATTGCGATACGTCGGCGCCAAAACGTAACCCCAAGTGAACGCCGATGCCGATCAAAGCAAGCAGCGCAATCCCTAGTTGTCGGCGACGCCAGATCAGAGCCGCGACAGAGGAAAACGACAAAGGCGTTCTGGGCGACTGAGACATAAGCGAACGATGGAGGGGGGGGGCTGGTCGTGTTTCAGTTTACCGAAATCGCCGCTCGGGGGGCGACGAAGATTTTGGACCGTCTTGCATGCGAATTCTCTTCTTTTCGTTCGCATACCCTTGCGTATCCGCTAGAATGCGGGGGTGGCGATCCCTGCTTTTCTTCTGAATTTTGCCGCGCCATGACATGTTTTCCGCTAGTCCGTTTGGCGAGATTGGCCTACCTGTTTTTGGCGGGTTCTGTCGGCTCGAAGGTAAACGAAGACGTTTATCGGGGGCGAAT
>JBITAD010000382.1:0-2772 GCA_044439945.1 Blastopirellula sp. JB062 | reverse complement strand
CAAATTGCATCAACCCCTTCGAGCTTTTGGGGGCGAAAGCGTCGCAATAGAGATATTCCTTGGCCGAAAAATTCCACAAGGCGGGCGCGTCCATGTCGTGATGTTTCGTGGGCGGAAACGACGCGTTGCGTTGTACGTTGAGATCGGCGTCGCGAAAACTCATTAATATTACGCCGAACATCACGGCGTTGGTGGTGCCGTTCGATCCGCCTAGCGGCACCAATGCCGATCCGTAGTCGGAACTGAGCAGCTTTTTGCCGAGCAATATTTTGGCCGTGCGAATGTCATCAGCCAACGTTTGCATCGCATAGCGATGATTCGGGGCTCCCGGCGTCACTTGCCCTGCGATTTCGCCTCCGTGGCAAGTGAAACAGTTGGGCGTCCAGCTTCCGTCGTCGCTAACGACGTATTGCAGCGGCTTTTCGGGATCATCCGGCCTGGGGGTCAAACCGTAACGTCGATACGCCATTTTGCGTCGCTCTTCGGGCGTTGCGTTTTCGGCTTGCCGTTTCAACGGTTGAGGCCAAGCGCGCCATGTATTGTCGAACGTTTCTTGATCCCAATAGGGCGAAAGCAGCGGCTTGTCGACAAGGATGCGATAGCCTTGGACCGGATCGCCCGCCGCGCAGACGCTAGCGCCGCAAGCGAAAGAGAGTATGGTCAATAACGTTGAACGGAACTTCATTTCCTGTCACCTGCGCAGACAATCACTTTAAGTCCGACCGCAAATCGGTCTGAATTATAACAGATCGTTACCCAGAAAAAAAAAGAGTCTCGCTGCGGCGATCGCGGTTTAGCTCGGCTGACGAAGCGGCAATTCGATGACGAAGCGGGCGCCGTCGCTAGAAGCTTCCAAGGCGATCTGGCCATGATGATGTTCGATGATCCGGCGGACGATGGCCAGCCCGATTCCGGTGCCGTTGGTGCTAGGATCCAGTTTTTCAAACAGGCCGAACACTTTCTCAAAAAATTCGGGCGGAATCCCCGGGCCGTTGTCAGTAAAAGTCATTCGCAACTTACCGCCGTAGGCCGCCCAGTGAATGCGAATCACCGGCTTAGCGGGGTCTGCAAACTTTGCGGCGTTGTCAAGCAAGTTCTGAAACGCTTCGACCAGGCGAACGCGATCTCCTTCAATCTGAATCGGTTCGCCCGAGATCTGCAGGTCGATGCCGCGTTCGTCCGATTGCAAATCCAAAAAGTGAACGGCGTCGCGGATCAGCGATTCTATCTGGCAGGATTCGGTCGGGTTGACGACCCTGCCGATACGAGAGAGTTCGAGCAGGTCGTCGAGCAAACTGCTCATCGAGGCGCAGCCGCTGGCGATAAATTCCATGTCTTCCGAGATCGCCGTCTTGTCTTCGCGGTCTAAGTCTTCCTGCAAAGCGCCGACAAACCCGCGAATCGTAATCAACGGGCTTTTGAGATCATGCGAGACGGTATACGTAAATCGCTCGAGTTCGGCGTTGCGATGCTCGACCTGATTCAGCAGCGTCTCGACGGCGCGGCGACTGTCGACGATGTAAGAAAGGGTCACGCCGCAAACCGAACCGACGGCCGTAAGCAACAAAAAGACGACCGCCGGAACGCTATAAATTTTGGAAGACGCGAAGTGACGGCTCGCTTCAAAGGTGACCGTCATGGGCAAATCGTCGAACTGAATCGTCGCGTCAAAATGGCGAGCGCAATTATGCATGTGACCGCTGGGGCCCTTGGGCAATCGCAAAATTTCTAAGTTATCGGCCACTTTGCTGTCGGCGACGATGTGCACGCCGAAATGGGGCGGCAGTTTTTCGGCGATTTTCTTTTCGAGCGAAGCCTCCGACGTGTAGGCGACGACGCAGCCGGCATGATGGACGGCCCCGTTGGTGCTGGCCGGCGTGACCGGAAAGCAAGCGACCAGTCCAGGTCCGACGAATGGAAATTGGACGTCGGCGGAGACGACGTCGATCGTTAATTGGCCCGTTCGTATCGCGACGTCCAGCGTATGCGAGAACGCATGATCGCGCGCGAGCGATTCCCCCTCAAAGTCGTCTAGCGAACCGTCGGGTTCGGCGAGCACGATCCGCCAAGCGGCGTCGTCTAGCGTCGAGTTTCGATCGACGAACAGCATTTCGTCGACGACGTCGTATTTCTGCGCTTGGCGCATCCGCGAGACGAAGATGTCCCATTCCTCTTTTTCTACCACTTGGCTCGATACGAACAGCGTTTGCGCTCGATCGGCCGCGCTGCGGATATCGTCGAACTGCGCTTGCAGGCTTTTTTCGATCGAGCGCTCATATTCGAGAAAGAGAATCGTGCGTCGACTCTCTTGGTATCGCCAAGTGAACCAGGCGGCGAGGACGGCCAAAAACAGAAAGCCGGCCAAGACGCTCCAACCATATCGGTTCATGCGTATCTCGGGCTTCGCCGCCGTCGGCTTGTATGACTGCTGATCCATCGATTGACGCTCGAACCGCAAATGAAGCCTGGACCGCAGCTTCCGGCAGCTTCGCCCCAGTTCCGTTTATTATAAGACGAGGTTCCGTGTGACGGGTAGCAAAAAAAACGCTTCCGTCGCCGGAAGCGTTTGCATGTTGGATCAAGCGTATGGGGGAAGTGCTAGACGACGCCGAACTCGGGGCGGCGACGGCCTAGTTGCGACTGCAAGCGTTGCACGATGCTGCTATGCATCTGGCTGACGCGGCTTTCGCTGAGGTCGAGAGTGGCGCCAATCTCCTTCATCGTCAATTCTTCGTAGTAATAAAGAATGATGATGAGCCGCTCGTTGCGGTT
>JBITAD010000381.1:0-2773 GCA_044439945.1 Blastopirellula sp. JB062 | reverse complement strand
CTCAGCGAAGAGGACGCGGCCGAGATGGATAAAAAAGTTGCGGACAGCGAATTCGCGCAAAAGCTGATCGAACACATTCGAACCCGCGTCATGCGAAAAGAACTTTCGGCGCTGGCCGTTGAAGGCGACGGCATCGGACGTGACGCAAATACGGTCGCCGAATACCTCGATCACAAGCTCGATCCGCAGCAAGTCGCCCAGCTAGAACTGCTCTGCTTCGAATCTGATCGCCATTTGGCGGAAGTCGCCTCTTCGCATCAAATTTTAACCATGGTGCTGGGGTCGCCCGCCCATGTCTCTTCAGCGCTGCGCAAGCGCGTTTACGGGCAGTTGGGCAACTCGATGTTGCTCAAAACCGATTCTTCTTCCGACCTTAACGCCGAGCTTACGCCCGACGACCAGCGCTGGAGCACTGCAGAGGGCGATTCGCCGGAAAACGCCGAGGAAGAACGCGAACCCGCGACCGCCGAACTGCCCATCGCCGCCATCTTGCCGGAAGAAGACGCCCCCGAAGAAGAAGACGAGCGAGAACTTGCGACTGCCGGCGGCGGTTTTGGCGCCAAAGGCTGGAGCTTGGCGATGATCGTCGTGCTGGCGCTCGCCGCCGGCTGGCTAATCGCTCAAAGCGGCATCATCCAACCCCCGCACTGGCTGGTCCAACCATCACCAGAGCAACTTGCCGAAGCCGACGCGCCGCCGGCCGAGTCGCCCGCCGACGAGGCGACGACCAACCTGCCTGCTTCTCCCGACGACTCCGCCGCGTCCAAGATTTCACGCGACGTGATCAATACGCTCGACGATATCCCCTATCAATCCGAACCGGGGGCGGCGATGTCGCCGCCTGGCCCTTTGCGTTCCGGCGCCCCCGCAGCTCAGCCTCCGCTTGCGCCTGCCGATCAAAACGCCGCGAACGATACCCCACCCAACATCACACGCGCGCCAGCGGCCGACATGCCGTTTTCTCCCCCGGCGGGCGGTCCTGCAGCCGATCCACCGAACGGCGAACGAGTCGACCCCGATTCGCTTGAGCCAGGACGTCGCGGCGTTTTCCTGGTTCATGACATTACCAGCGACCAGTACGCTGCGCCGCCGCGGGGGGCGACGCTTAAGCCGTTTCAACGCTTGATCATTGGCCCCGGCAGTTATTTTGCGACGACTTCGGCCGACGCAGGCGAAATGATCGTCGTCGGCCCCGCCGACATGCTGCTGACCACAGATAGGCGGGTCCTACTAAATTACGGCCAGATTAGCCTGCCGGCGTCCGAAAGCCCGACGACGATCGAAGTTGTCGGAGGCTTGCGAGTCACGGTGAAAAATATCGCCGCCGGCGGCGAAGCGAACCTCGAAGTCAATCGGCATATGACCAAAGATCAGCCGCCGCGCTCGGTCGGCTGGCTCAAGGTCTATAGCGCCGGTCAATGCGAGGTCTCCGTCGGCGACGTTTCGCTGCCGCTGCAACCGGCCGACGAACTCATCATGATCGCCGACGACGCGCCGACGTTAAACCGACGCAAACAGCCCCCCCTGTGGAGCGAATTATACGCTTCTCCATCGGCCGACTATGTGCGCCAGCTCCTTGATCAAGCGGCCGCGCAAGGGATCGCCCCGTTAGATACGTTGCGGCGGATCGCCGAGTCGAACGCCTCGCCGGGGGTACGAAGCTCGGCGATGCGGCTTTCCGCGGCGGCCGGCAAGTGCGGGCCGTTGGTCGAATCGTTTCACGATCCGACGCTAAGCCAGTTCTGGTCAGCCCATTTCCAAGATTTGGCCGAGATTTGGGCACGCGCCGAACCGCTCGAGAAACCGCCGATCGAATCTGCCCTGCGAAATCTAAGCCCACAATTTGCCGATCCGCTAATCGCCATGCTCGACGCTTACTGGCGCGAAGAGCTGACGCAAGCCGAAGCGACCGAGCTGATCTTAAGCCTTGGGCATCACGAGACGGCGATACGCGTGTTCGCATTCGAAAGCTTGGAACGTATGACCGGATATACGCTGTTGTATCGTCCTGACATGACCGAAGCGGAACGCGAAGGCCCAATTTCGCGCTGGTGGGAGCGGATGAGCGCCGGCCAGTTAACCGGACTGAAAGCGACGCGCACCCCGAAATAAGCGAAAATGGCGTTACGGCATTCCTAGTCGCGGTATCCCCGCTTCTAGCCCACAATCCTTTCCCTAGCCGAGCTCTAGCCTAGTCTCGGCCGTTACCACCGGCCCTTAACTTGCCCAGCTTCGCTGATTCCCGTCCCTAGCCCGGTTGAATGGGCTTTGTCACGACGCATAATTGTCGATAGAATATTCCGTTTCCATCTAGCATATGCCTCTCTCCTGAAGAGTTGGATTCGGTTGGAACCGGACTCTCAGGCCCCGTTTCGAAGGAGTTTTCGTCGTGCAAGTCAATATTTCTACGCGACATGGCCACTTGAGCGCGGACTCGCAAGGGACGATTTCCGAAAAAGTGCAAAAGCTGACTCGCTTGTTTGAGCGGATTACATCGGTCGACGTGACGGTGGATCTGGAGCATAGCGATAAACCTTCCGTCGAATTGCGAGTGACGGCCGAAAAAACGGACGATTTCATCGCGACCGACAGCTGCTCGAGCCTGCTTGGAGCCCTAGATAACACGATCCACAAGATGGAACAGCAACTCCGTAAGCACAAAGAACGGCTCAAAAACCACCGCGGTCCCGGCTTAAAAGACCAAGCCGCCGCCAACAGCCCCGATTCCGAAGCCTAAATACACGCACCGTCGGCGACCTGACTGCCATCTGAC
>JBITAD010000380.1:0-2778 GCA_044439945.1 Blastopirellula sp. JB062 | reverse complement strand
GCCATTCACGAACCGTCTTGTTTCCAGTCAACCCCGGAATCTTGGATGAGTAGTACCCGGAAATCTTTGCATGGATCGTTCCTTTCCCATGCGGCAACCGAAACAAATTCGCTGGGTTATGCAGAAGCTCCGGAGCGAATTTGCCTGAGTTGATGGTTTGTTCCACTACATGATGCCAAGCTTGCCCCGGACCCGCTGCCCCGAAAGCTTTTTTGAAATCGTTGAACGATGCAAACCCTTTTGTAGGATCAAACCCCGGAAGTAAACCAGTTGGGGCACCAACATTTGATAATAGATCGCTCGGCGGATCTGAGCTAGTGGGCAAATTCGCCGCTTGGAGTGCGCGTTGCGCCTCGGCCCTGGCTTTCCACAGCGATCTTCCGCTGACTCCGGCGCCGATCATGCCGCGAAAGACTGGAAAGATGACGCCCGATTACTTCATCGAGTCCTGGCGCCTTTTTCTTTTTCACTTGAGCTAGCCGCACGCTTAAACTGCTCGCCGGATCATTGTTTGAGGCAGGCATGCCGAGGCGGTTAAGATGGAATTTCTATTTGCCAGTTTCCTGTTGACACGAATTGAAGGATCATCATGCCCGAGTATCAATCTCCGCAGGATCGTGCGTACATTCAAACGCTCATCGATTCCGCTCGCCCGGAAGCCGAAGCTTTTTTTCACTTGAAACGCACGGCGGAACGATCCGACGGGACTATTCCCATCAAGTACCGCGAGTTGATGTCGGTCGCGGTCGCGCTAACCACCCAATGCTCTTATTGCATCGAGTCGCACATGAAGAACGCCATTGAAGCTGGAGCGACGCGCGAAGAAATTGGGGAATCGGTCTTTATCGCTGCGGCGATTCGCGCCGGCGGGGCGGCCGGCAACGGTCTGATGGCCATGCGCATGTTCGATGAGATGAGCCAAGCGTCTAGCGACGGCGCGGAGGGTTGATGCGCCGTGCGGCGATCGATTGGCTTATTCGAAGCTGGTTATGCGAGCGGCGATTCGTCGTTGGAGACCTGGACGTTCGGCGTTTCGGTTTCGTCGCCGAGCGGTTCTTCGTCGTGGCAGCAGCTGCATTTGAAAGCGTAATGACGATTGAGCAGGTGCCCCGAGACTAGCATCAATCCGCCCAGCGGGGTCCATAACGCCGCATAGTGAAGCATAAAGTCGCCTAGCGACGTCGGGCTTGCCGGCTTTGCAAACGCCTGGACGATGGCGTCATATTCAGCGGCGCTCTTACCTTCCAGCGCTTGGCTGGCACAGCAGGGAGCAACTTTTTCGGCGGCAACCGTCAGGTTCTCTTCCGGAGCACGATCTTCCGGAGCATGATGGGCACAGCAAGGCGCGACTTTCTCAGCGGCGGCAACTTCAGTCGTCTCGGCACAGCATGACGCCGCGGTTTCGCAACACTCGCCGGTCAATCCGTAGGCGGCGCCTGTGATGACCGCCAACCCGCCGATCGCAATCATGCCTGGCATCCAGCGGCGATGCTTGCGCCACCCGGGCACAAACGCGGCGACGGCGAACAGAAAGCAGACGCCGGCCATCCACCGATGAAACGACTCGTCAGCCAAAAAGCTAAGCCCCAGCAACGGCAAAAAACCGATGACCAACGGCATCGCCGCGCAGTGAATCGCACAAGCGATCGACGCAACAATACCGGCATAATCTTGCCAATGCGATTTGAACATGTCTTTGCCCCGAGAGCTTATTTCGCCTACCTAAGAAAATGCAACCAAGATCAATCTTACGCATGTGCACTTTCTTTGCAAGTGGCAAATAAATGCAGTCGGCGTGTTTTTCTTGTTACATCGGCGAAAAAAGCCGCTTGACCGGTCTAAAACGCCGCTACCAGCTCGACCCGAGCAATCACGATAAACTCGATCTCGTCAAATTCGCCTTGCGTCGGGCCGGCTTGCTCCTGGGTATCGATGGGCCATGCGCCTTGCGGCAGCTTTTCTTGGGGCTCGTCGATTTTTTCTTCGATCTCACGAAGCCTGCGCTGCTGAACCAGTCCTGCCCAAATTGCCGTTTCTCCGTCGTTCATTTCGATGTTCGTTCCGATTCTGCGAACGCGAAAACCCGGCACGGTCGAGCCCTTGACCAAAGCGCGAAGACTGCGATCGATCTCGCTAATCTGGGATCGCAATTCAAGACGGATTCTTCCTTGTCCCACTGTGACCGGATGAACGGAAAGTTGCGTGCCGACCGGTCGCAACTCCACCGCCGGCTCGCCATCTTTTTGCACCACCGGAATTGGGACCTCTCCGCCGGAATGCAAACTGACTTCTCGGTCGCTGATCGTCGTTAGAGTCGGGGTCGCCAATATTTTCAGCGCCCCTTTTTCTACCAATTGGGCCATGACTTGTTTGAGCGGCTTGTCATCTTTTATTACCAGGGGGCCGCCAGACTCCTGGCTGATCTGCGTATGCTGCGTTTCTTTCGCATCGATCAATCGGTCGGCTGTCTGCGACCGGTTTAGCCTTTCGGACAGCAGCGAACGGAAACCGCCTTGTCCTTTAAGAATGGCTTGGCTGCGCGCTTGATTGAGCGACAGTTCGCACATTTGCACCGAGATCACAATCTGCTGACGGTTTCCCGTGCTTTTTTCGAGTTGCAGAATTTGTTGGGTCAGTGCGTCGCGTTTCGCTCTCAATCGACGCAATTCTTCAGCTTCTTGCCGCTTCGCCGTTTTCGATACGCCCTGTTGCGAAGGCGCATCATATTTTGGCTTCAGCTCCGGCGTTTGACTCATCGCAAGGGACGGCAGCCAGAAC
>JBITAD010000379.1:0-2778 GCA_044439945.1 Blastopirellula sp. JB062 | reverse complement strand
ACTCGCAAGGATGGCTTTCGGATTGCAGCGAGATCGTCCCTTGGCGAAGCGACAAATCGCCATCTTTCGCCAAGCTTTTGGCATGCTCGTCGCGCGGGTCAAGTTGCGGCTTTTCGTATTCCATAACAAGCTCTCCGTTGACGAAGTGTTTGATCGTGCCGTCGCCGCGCACTTCGACTTCGCACGTAACCCATTGATCGCCATGATACGTCTTGCTGCTGCTCTTGGTGCAGTGAGGCATGAACAAGTCGCCTTTGAGCACGACGTTGGTTCCCGGGGTGCAAAGGTTGGCGGTCGAACGTTCGTCTTTGCCGTTGCCGCCGAGCAGTTGCACCTCGATCGACGCGGGAAAGTCTTGGTCTTTACCCATCGTCTTCGGCGATTCGCCGTGCAGCATCAGACCGCTGTTCCGAAAGGCCCAGCCAGGGCCGCCAGGGCATTGATCGCCGACAAAACGATATTCGACGCGCAGGCGATAGTGAGAAAACGGTTCGTTGAAAAAGAGATGGCCGAACGTCTCGCTGAACTTCGGATACTTTTCAGGATCGTAGCCGACTTTGAGCACGCCGTCTTCGACCCGAAACGTGTCGCCGTAGTTTTCGCCCGCTTCGTGATAACGAATTTTCGGCGTCCATCCGTCAAGGTTCTTGCCGTTAAACAGTTGGCGCCATTTGCCTTCTTCGGCCGCGGCGACGCTGGCAATCAGCAGCGTCAAACCAAGCGCAAGCATTCTCATATCGATCGCTTTCATTTTAAATATGGTGAGGATGTGACGGCCGCCTGACGCCGAGAAACGGCGCAACGCCTATTCAACTATAGTCGATTAAATAGGGGGCGTCTCGTCCTAGGGAGACGCAATCGGCGCTACGTCGCGAAAGGTCGCTCCCAAGCGAATCTCGTCAAAGTCGGTCGAATATCGCCCGGCGATCAAGATCTGATCGATCCGAAAATCGGGAGTCGGCAGCCGTAGAGTCGATTGAGCGTCGATCGGCGGACGTCCCAGATCGGGATTGATCCAGACGAACGCTTGTTCCGCTCCAGGCCGAAAGTCGATGCGAGCGACGATCAGCACGCTTTCGCCCGACGGCTTATCGCTCGACTTTAGATTGATCTCAGCGTCGTCTTTGACGGCCGCAGCCGACCAGTTGCCGCTGGGCGAAGTTTGCAGCTTGCCGATTCTTAATCCGCCTTGCTGGTCGCCCAACTGCACGTAGGCGTATCGCCCGCCGCCGCTGCTGTCGAACGACTGCGCCAGAAAGCTGATCCACAGCGAACAGCCGTCGGCGCCGATTGCGTCTGCGTCTCGCATCTTCAGCGGGGCCGCCGAGATATCGAGCGGTCGGCTCGTAATCGAGTTGGGGCCGGCGCTGGTGCGCAGCTGATTGCCGCCGCTTTTTAAGATAAGTCCCAAGCGATCTGAGTAACCGAGCGGCCCCAACTGCCGCATGTCGGTTGGCTCCCAAGGATGCTCGGCCGGATCGGCTTCGATCAACGAGACAAGTTGACCAGATTCGCTCCAAGGAGCGGCAAAGCCGACGCCGCCGTTTAGACCGCTTAAACCGCCGATCGTCGGCCACTCGACGTCGGAACGCGGCGTCGCATGCGGCGCGTAGTCGAAGCCTTCGTAAACGAAAGGATCGGCTCGGTCGTTGCCGGGTGCGAAATAGAATGCCAGCAGCGTGACGCCTGCCAAGATGGTCGTCAGCGCCGCAATCGCCCCAATGATTCCGTTTTTGAAGAAACGCCCTTGGGGTTGAGTCATGGGCCCGTCGAGCGCCGGCGGCTCGATCGCCGCGCGATCGTCGGCCGGCATCAAGGCGATCGTCTGCATTTGTTGTCGCAAATACGAATGCAAAAAGATCCGTCGAAACGCTTCGTCGGCTTGACGCTCGTCTGCTTTCAGCCATTGGGTCAGCGCAGCGGCGTCTTCTTCGGTCAGCCGTTCGCCGTCAAGATGAGCGTCGATCAGCTCTAACGCGCGTCGAGTATCCATATTCAAGAGGCGGTCTTTCCGAGTCGTTGATTCACGCAGTCCGACAGCGCCGTTCGCACGCGCGATAAGGTCACTCGCACGGCGGCGGCCGACATGCCCAACTCTTCGGCGATTTGTCGCGGCTTTAGGTCGCGCGCGTATCGCATCGCTAACAATTCGCGTGAGCGGCCGGTCGTTTCCGCCAAACATTCGCCCAAGGCATGCTGCTCGTCGCTCATCAACGCTTGAGCGCGCGAACAAGCCTCGGCCAAGGCGTCGATCGCTTCGCCGACAAATAGCAGCTTTTCTCTTTTCTTACCTCGGTAGTAGTCAGCGATTTTAATTTTGGCCACCCACAACGCCCATGGCAAAAATGGGCGAGCCGGATCGTATTCGTCAAACCGCAGCGCCACTTCGGCGGCGACCTCTTGCAGCAAATCTTCGGCATCGGAAAATTGCGGCGCCGAGGCGATCACAAACGCTAAGACCGAAGGTTGCGCTTTGACCCAGCTTCGCGCCAATAACTCGCGTGATTGCGCCGGCGTCAAATTGCCAGGTGATTTCGGAGTATCGATCGGATCTTTCATCTCAATCATTCATGGGCTGCCGGAGGCGTCATTATCATAGCGGCTACTCGCAAAGCGTCAGCCTAATTACGGATGCCCCACAAGGCGGGTTTGTTCAGATTCGATGAATTTCAAGGCCGTTCTGCTAACGAAACGGCGCACTCTGCGATATTCAAACGTGCCCCGATTCAGGTTTTCGTTAATCGCGGGCCGTGCCTGAATCCTTCATTATCATACTTC
>JBITAD010000378.1:0-13022 GCA_044439945.1 Blastopirellula sp. JB062 | reverse complement strand
TGGCCGCTTTAGGATCGGCGTTTTGCGGCAAGATTCGTCCGCCGAAGCCGATCGTACGTCCTTGCACGTCATGGATCGGAAAAATGACGCGTCCCTTGAAGCGGTCGTACGGCTTGCCTGATTTGCTGCTTCGCCCGATCAAGCCGGTCTTTTCCAGCACGGCCGGCGAAAATTCGGTCGGTTGGGCCTGATCGACGAGCCATTGCCATTGATCGGGGGCGTAGCCCAGTCGGAACCGGTTGATCGAATCGGTCGACACTCCGCGATCATGAAAATAACGACGCGCGGCGTCGGCGCTGGGCGCTTGAGTGAGATTTTTTTGGAACAATCGCTCGGCCCAAGCGGCGGCGGCGTAAAGCGTTTTTTTGTCGTTGGGCGAACCGGGTTGCGCCGGCGCCCCTTTGCTTAGGGAGATATTGGCGCGGTCGGCCAGCAGTTCTAACGCTTCGCGAAAATCGATCCCCTCGCGACGCATGACGAAACTGAATACGTCTCCCCCAATTTGGCATACCCAGCAGCGCCACGATTGGCGATCCGGGTTGACCTGCAAGCTGGGGCGAGTGTCGTTGTGCCAGGGGCAAAGCGCCAAATAGATGCGACCTTGACGCTGCAGCGGCATGTAGCCGCCCAACACATCCGTAATTTCGGATGCTTGGCGAACTTGCTCGCGTGAGTCGTCAAAAGTCACAGGTGAAATCCTTTCAGAGATCTAACGATTTCGATCTCTAGACGTCGGTGCTTGTTCAGTCGTTTCAGCGAAACTCCATGCTCCGCAAAAAGCGACGTAAGTCGGCCGCCGTCTTCGCCTTCCATGGCGAGTGGGAGCAATTTATGCTTTTTGGCGATTCCGAGTCAAGTTCATCGCGGCGGTTGTCGACATCTTTTTTCGCAGCGACCGCTGATTGCTCTTAAGTCTATTCTCTATCACAATTTGGAAAGAACAAGACCTTCGCGGAAACCACGGAACGGATGATGCCGCCCAAGTTTTTTCCTCCAGCAGACTCGGCCGACGAGCAAGGACTCGTCATGATCGGCGGAGATTTATCGGTTGAACGCCTTCTCGACGCTTATCGCCATGGAATTTTTCCCTGGCCGATGTGGGACGATTGGTTGCCGATGACATGGTTCTCGCTTGATCCTCGTGCAATTATCGAACTGAACGGCTTGCATTTGTCGCGCCGCCTGGCGCGGACGCTGCGCAACGGCCCGTTTACGGCCACGTGCGATCAGGCGTTTCGCGACGTGATTCAGGGATGTTCGCGCCGTCGCAAGGCGAGCGACGGAACTTGGATCACCCCCCACTTATTAACGGCATTTTGCAATCTCCATGACGATGGGCATGCCCATAGCGTCGAAGTTTGGCAAGGCGAAGAGCTTGTCGGCGGCATTTACGGGGTCGCGATCGGCGGTTTGTTCGCCGGCGAATCGATGTTTCATCGGGCGACCGACGCATCCAAAGTGGCGTTGGCGGCGCTGGTCGCTCATTTAAATGTTCGCGGATATCAGCTGTTCGACATTCAACAGTGGACCCCGCATACCGGCAGAATGGGGGCGTGCGAAATCTCGCGTTCGCTTTATCTGCAAAGGCTAGCCGCCGCAGTTCGCCTGCCGGTCGCATTCGGCGAAGAGCTGAGCGTCGACCTGCCCGACGTGCCCCAGCGACTTGCCGAACTCGACTAAGGCGGATCTTGCGATAACATGCGTCGTCGTAACAGATCGAGCGCTTGTTTCGCGGCTCGCGGCCGATGGATCTCAGGGTGTCCGAGCGTTTGCGACGACTCGCTCACGGCGCCATTGGCGTCGGCTACGGCCAGGACGTAGCCGCCTGACTCGTTGATAGGCCCGGTCGCCAGTCCGTAGTCGGCCTGAAGTTCGCGTCTAATTTTTTCGGCGGCAAGCTTGATCGCCGCGACCTCGTCAGCGACGTCGGATTGCAAGTATTCGGCAATCTCGCGCCAACTTGGCGCAATTCGCCCGCCCGCCAAACGGCCCGCCGCATGCGGCGTTTCGCTCAATGACAGTGCCAACATTCCGGCAGAGGCCGATTCAATGCAGGCGACCGTTCGCTGTTTGGCGACTAACATGCGGCCGACGGCGTCTTGCAGTTCGTCTCCTGTTTCGCCAAACACCAGCGGCCCCAACAAACGCCGGATTTCGTCGATGGTGGGTTGCGACTTTCGGCGGCATTCTTCGTCATCGATACCGCAGACGGTTACGCGCAACGTGATGGTCGCTTGATGCACGGTAATGCCGACCTGCGGATCGCGTCCGCGACGGATCATGTCTGGCAACATCGCTTCGAGTCGGCTTTCTCCGACGCCGAAACATTTTAATTCGTAATGTCGAATGACGTTGTTGGGGCGTCCGCCCAAGCCCACGAGGGTGGGCCCGACCGTTTGCAACCACATCTCTTTTAATTCGATCGGTACGCCTGGCAACGCGAAAAGGCGGACCTGTCGCGAGGAGATTTCGACCGCTAGATCGATCCCAGGGGCGGTGCCGTTGGGGTTGGCGATTACCTGACTGCCGGCCGGAAAGTAGGCTTGAACCCGATTGCGCTCGGGCATGTCGGTTCCGCGAGCCGCAAAGCGGCGCTCAAGATGCGCGAGACTTTCCGAATCGAGCGCCAGCGGGCGATCAAACGCTTGAGCGATCGCTTCTCGGGTCAGGTCGTCGGCCGTCGGACCTAAGCCGCCGCTGACCAAAATGATGTCGGCGCGATCGGCGGCGATCTTCAGCGAAGCGACCATATCGCCTAACTCGTCGGAGACGGTCGTATGAAAACCGACCGCAATGCCGAGGTCGCCTAGCTGCCGGCTTAACCACTGCGAATTGGTGTCGAGCCGTTGGCCGCTCGTTAATTCGTCTCCAACTGCGACGATTTCTGCACGCATCGATCGATTTCGCTTCAAAGCTAAAGGAATGAAAAGTTGGGCGTCTCAAAGTTTGCGTAAGCGATCGCCGCCTGACAAGTCGGCGCGATTGCCTAATCGGCAAACTTTTAATAGGAGTCACCGCTTGCGACAAGCGTCGGGCAATACGATCAAGTCGCCTAGTTTTGGTTCGTGACGCGGACGGACAACGCCGAAGCCTACCTGTACCGTTTTACGACGGATCACCAAGTAGGGAAAACGGCCGGCATGATATCATTGCTACAAGAAATTCAAGCGGGCGGCGACGCGCGCCGCGCGTTTGACGCGGCGATCTCGCGCGTCAAACGGACGTTGCCTGAATTGCTCGCGAATCTTCGACAAGGCGAGTCGCTCGACGTGATCGACCTGTTGCGGGTGATTCAGCCTGATCCGTTGTCGGAAAAACTGGCCGCGCCGCTGCGCGCCTGCGGACAGGGTTGTTCGGCTTGCTGTTTTACGGTCGCGATCGACGTGACCCCGCTCGAAGCGATTGCGGCGGCCGAATACGTTCGCGAATGTCTTCCGGAGCAAAAAGTCGAAGCGATTAAAGAGCGTTTGCATAAGCTGTCCTTACGACGAGCGATGATGACGCGCGAAGAGACGCAAACCCGACGTCTCGGCTGCGGTTTGTTAGGAAGCGACGGTGCGTGCATGGTTTATCCCGCGCGCCCGCTAGTGTGCGCAGGCGTTCATTCGTTTGATCGCGCAGCGTGCGAATCGGCCGCCGAATCGATCGAACTTGTGCAACTTGACGCTCAAATACCGATCGATCGAGCGGCGAAAGCGTCGACGATGGGAATCTCGGGCGCGCTGCAGCGCGCGCTGGTCGAGCAAGGTCTCGACGGCAATTTGTACGAACTCAATTCGGCGGTTCTGTGCGCTTTAAGTGCAGAGAACGCCTGGCGTCGATATTTGGCGAAAGAAGACCTGTTCGCCTCGGCGCTGTGCACCGAGGCGCACTCTTGGCCCCGTTTCGCTCGCACCGACGCTCCGCACAAAAAAGAGGCGGCGAAACCTCATTTTCTGCAGCGCCGCGCGCGTCGTTCAGCTCGCTAGACGTCGCAAAGTTGGACGGCGGCTTCCAACGAAGCGACCATGTCTTTGTTTTTCGGAATAAATTCTTGACCGACGTAGCCGGCATAGCCGGTGGCGACGATCGCTTTCATGATCGCCGGATAGTTAATCTCTTGCACGTCGTCCAGTTCGTTGCGACCAGGCACGCCGGCGGTGTGATAATGGCCGATGTAATCTTTGTACTGGTTAATGCGCGTGATGACGTCGCCTTGCATGATTTGGGTGTGATAAATGTCGAACAAGATTTTCAGCCTGGGCGAAGCGACGGCGTCGCAGACGTCGACCGCCCATTCGATCGTGTCGCACTGATACCCGGGGTGTCCTTTCATATGCTCGTCGACGCGCGTGTTCAGCGGTTCGATGCAGACGTTGACGCCGCGTTTTTCGGCCAAGCCCATGATCGTTTTCAGGCCGTCGACCATGTTGCGTTTTCCTTCTTCGTCGGTCAGCTCGCCGCGCATGCCGCTAAAGGTGATGACCGCCGGAAACTTGGCGTCAGCCGTGGCGTTGATCGCCGCGGTCATCGTATCGCGACACATCGCATGGTTGGCGGGGTCGTTCCAGCCTTTCACAAAACCGTGCGAACTGGTCAGGGCGCAAACCAGCCCATGTTTTTTGAGCAGCGCGAAATCTTCCGGTTTGACCAGCTCGATCGATTTCATGCCTAGGCGAACGGCATGACCGGCTAGCTCGTCCAGTTTCATCGGTTCGAAGCACCACGGGACGATCGATTGTCGAATTCGACCGTTTTTTACGCCGACCGCCTCTTGCGTTTCTTCGGCATGCGCTGCCGCGTTCAGCGAACCGACGGCGGCGCCGGCCGCGGCGGCGGTCAAAATCGTGCGTCGAGAATATCGAACTTGGCGATCGTCATTCGAGGGGGAAGACATGTTAGACTCCGAATGAAATTAGGATGACACTGCGATATTTAGCCTAAACGTCGCAACCGCGCGACGCAATTACTCGACCGCGTCAGGCGCCAGCGACATTGTCAACGTCGCCGCCGACCGGTTTAATAAGGCCTGCTAGAGCGTTGGTTCAAAAGCTGATCTCGGCTTTTTGAAACCGGTTCTAGGCAGACGATTGCGGCGCAGTATTCAGCTAAGGAACGATGACTCATGGATTTTTGCCACGGATTTGAGCATTTTGTACGGACTCAGGAACCGTTGGCCGCCTATGCATGGCTGCGGATCGGAGGGGCGGCGGAATATTTCGCCGAACCGAACAACGCCGACGAGCTTGCCGCCGTGCTGAAACGCGCACGCCAGCAAGAGATGCCGGTCCGCTTGCTCGGCGGGGGATCGAATCTTTTGATTCGTGACGAAGCGATCCCTGGACTCGTCGTTCGGCTCAGCCATCCTTCGTTCTCGCAAATCGAGACTGACGGCCCCATCGTCCGCTGCGGCGGCGGAGCGCGGCTGGCCAGCGTCGTTTCGACCACGGTCGGCCTTGGATTGGCCGGGCTCGAATCGTTGGTCGGCATTCCCGGAACCGTCGGCGGTGCGCTGCAAGGCAACGCCGGCAACAACGGCGAAGACGTCGGGCGGTGGGCGACTCGCATCGAGGTGATGACGGCCGAGGGCGAAACCCGGGCCTGCGGCGGCGGCGAGTTGCGCTTTTCGTATCGCGAAAGTAACTTGGATGAATTTGTCATCTTAGGCGCCGAATTAAAGTTAGAAACGGGCGACGCCGCCGAATTGACGCGCCGCATGCAAAAACAATGGATCGTGAAACGGGCCGCCGAGCCGCTGCCGGAACAAAACATCGCGGTTCTTTTCCGCAACCCGGCCGACGTGAGCGCCGCTAGTTTGATCGAGCAAGCGGGGCTACGCGACGCTTCGGTCGGCAACGTGCGACTCTCGGATCGCAACGCCAATTTCGTCGTCGCCGAAGCAGGCGCGAAAGCGTCTGACGTTCTGCAACTGATGGAAATGGTGCGTACGCGCGTGCATGAAGCGTTCGGCATCGAGCTAAAAAATGGGGTCGACATCTGGTAGACTTCGCGCCCAAGGCCCTGACGTTGCGCCGCATCTGGCTCGCTCAGCCCCGATGCGCGCAGGCGAAGGGGGGCGGTTGAGCTGTTGCGTCCGTTATGTTCCATGATTAACTCCTCCCAATGCGTTCAAGGACCTGCTAGCGGCAAATAGCGACGAACTGCCAGTGACGTTTTATAATCTCGTCTCTGAAATAATATGCGATTTAATCTTGAGTAAAGTATCGCTAAAGTCTTAGCGTTTGTCAATGCATGTTTTTGGGATTGCGCTCGGAATCTCAAAAAAAACATCGCCAGACCGTCTTGAATGGTCGAAATAGGCGGCGTGGCGAGAGTAGGGCAATTGGGGCAGTGATCGATAGCGCCCGAAGCGACTGCGGCGTGTTCACTCTAATGGAGTGGGATCTGCCGTTATAATCTCTTTTGTTTGATCTAATGTTCATCAGACCGGGGCGCCGATCTTAAGACTACGGCGAATCGGGTTCAGGGCGATTCGGCCTGAAACCTATCTTTCGCCGGGCCAGTCTCGTCATTCGATCAGGAGCATCTAGGGGTGAGTCGTTCATCGCGAAACGCTGCGCCAACTCGATTCGGTCTTGCCGATCCGTTGGGGCGCCAGCTTTGGATTTGCGCCTTGATGCTCGTCTCGTTCGGGGTCGGTACGTATGCGCTTTCTCGGTCGATTACGGCCGATACGGATAGCGACCTGTATCGGGTAACCCCAGAACGCGTCGCCTTTTCGACGCCCCCTGCGTGGATTTCGGAAGGCGTGCTGCAACAAGTGGTCGAATATTTATTTCGCGAAGATCAGCCGCTTGATATTCGCGATCGCGAGATAACCCAGCGAGTCGCCGAACTTGTCGAAGCGGCGGAAAATCCTTGGATCAAGTCGGTGCAGCGGGTCGTCAAATATTACCCCACCAAGATTATGGTCGACCTGCAATATCGGCAGCCGGTGGCGCTGGTCGAGATTAAAGCGAAGATCGGCGACGCCGACCGAGCGTTGGTGCCGATCGATGTCGAAGGGGTGATCTTGCCGGGCAGCGGCAACGCATTTTTAGAACAAAACCTCGCGCAGTTCCCGCGTATTAACGTCGGCGGAACGCTGCCCGAGGCTGACCGCAAACCGGGCGATCCATGGGGCGACCAACGGGTCGCCGACGCGGCTAAGATCGCCGCGGCGCTGGGCAACGTCTGGACGCGTCTCAAGCTTTACCGGGTGGTCGCGGTCGCTGGGGAAGGAGAGGGCGGGCTGTTCGAGCTGCATACGCACGAAGGCGCCCATCTAATTTGGGGAAGCGCCCCAGGCGCCGAGCTGCCGCACGAGAATAGCGCGGCGCAAAAGATCGGCATGTTACTGGCGTTGCAAGAGGCGCAAATTGCAGCCGGGCAGATCGATCTGCGAACGCCGGCTGAATTGTCGGCGACTGCGGCGCCGGCGGCTCGGTAACCGACGGAAGCAAGCTGGCGTTATTCGTCGGGAATCTGGTTTAGCGTGTAGTAAGCGGCGTCGTGCCAGAGCGGCTGATCGGCTTGGTCGCGAACTCCTGAAGCATGCAATTGATGGACGTGCCCTTTTTGCAGGCCGTCGATAAACAATCGTACCGTTCGATCGTCGATTTGTTCGACTCGACGAATTCGCGGCTCGGTATGATCGACCTCGGGGCTGCCGTAGCTCTCTTGGTAGATATAGGTGTAGGTCGTCATCTTGTACGAGTCGATCGCGGTCGCCGATTTTGCGTCGATCGGTGCGGTGAACGAAAGCTCAAAGCCGTCGGGACGGGCTCGCATCGTATGAATTTCGAACGGGGTGCGACCGGTCCACTGAATGCGTTCGAGCGAAAAGGGCTTTCTGCCGCGAGAGCCCCAACCCCGATTGGTGCCGCCGACGAACAAGCTGCCTGAATCGCTCATCAACAGCGGCAACGTTCCGGAACCGATCCCCTCGAGAAACGGAAAACAAACGCCTTGGTAGCGACCGTTGACTTTTTCGAGATCGACTCGCATGACGGTGCTGAAGGTTTGATCGCCGACGAGCAGTTGTCCGGCGAACGGGCCGAACTTTCCGCCGGAGCGATCCAGCTCGATCCCGCTGGCCGATTTTCCCATTTTGTCGTACGGAAAGAGGACGGCGGCCGGCAGGTACTCCGGAATCTTTTCGGCTTCGAGGTGAAAGCGACTGCCGCTTTGCGGCGACTGCGGTTGAGGTCCCATGTTGGGCGCTTGCTCGTACCAATGATTGCCGCCCGGGTGCCCGACAAACTTGCCCGGCTCAAGATGCTTTAAGCCGCAGGTACCGTTCCAGGGGCCTTGGTTGTCGGTATAAAAGACGTCTCCCTCGGCGTTGATGCCGACCCCGCCCGGGCTGCGAATGCCGCTGACCGTGGGAATCGCCTCGCCGTCGGCCGAGATCCGAAAGCACCACCCGCGAAACGGAACGCGGCTAGAGAACGATCCGGTCAGGCAAAGGGGCGCCCAGATGTAGCCGTCTTTGTCGAACTTCGACCCAAAGGCGTATTCGTGGTAATCGCCGTTGATCTCCCACGGCATTGCGACCGTCTCGAACAGGTCGGCGCGCCCGTCGCCGTCTTCGTCTTTCAATCGCGAGATTTCGCAGCGCTGGGTCGCGTAGAGCCAGCCGTCGCGGTGGGCAAGGCCGAGCGCTTCGTGCAGACCGCTGGCGAACCGCTTAAACTCCGACTCTTTCGCCAGGTCTTGGGCATGAGGGTTGGTGACCCGATAGATGTCGCCGCGTCGAGTGGAAACGGCCAGATCGCCGTTAGGCATGAATTCGAGCGCGCCCGCTTCCAGGACGATATCTGCCGGAATCTCGAACGGCGTAATCTGGTAATAGTCGCTTTGCTGCGGCGGCTCGGCCCAAACGGTTGCGGCGCTCAGAGCGGTCGTCAGCAGCGTCAAAAAAATGCGTCGCATGGCTCAAATTTCAATGAGTGAGGGCTGGGCTATTACCAGACGTAGGTTTGACGTATCGTCGCTTCGCCGTTTTCAAAACGAAGGGGAATCAGCAGATCTTTTTTCTCTGATCGCAAGATCGGGTCATGCGCGGAAAGCTCGATGGTGAGCGTCTTGTTAACTTGATAGCGGCCTGAGCCTAAATCTTGAATGTCGCCGGTCGCCGCGCGGTAATACAGGGGCGCTTTCGGCCGTCCGTGAAAACGGATCGTACGGGTGATCGTGGGGTACCGATCGCCGGGCGTCGATTCGTAGAAGTCTTCGACCTGTACCCCGTCGTATTGATAGCGGAAGGTCGGGCGCCGTTTTTCGTCGAGCCGATACCCTTGAAATCGCATGCCTAACATCTTGGCGTCTTGCTGGGGCCAATCGGCGGTTTCGGATTGCAGCGCGTAAAAGTCGGGGCCGGGTGCGAACCGATAAATGTTGTCTCCCAGAGGGGGCTGAAAGCCTTTGCCGCGTCCGCTCCAGTGACGCGACGCGTCGATAAACGCGCCTTGCCAAATGAGGGCTAAGCGCAACTGATTGGCGTCAATCGCCAGATTGCCATGAGCGGGATAGCCGACGCCGATCGCCCGAGGTCCGGCCCCTTCGATAAAGTTGCGATAGACGACCGCATGGTCATAGGCGACCAGTTCGATCGGCTCGCCTCCCAGACCGTACGGCTTGGCCGCATGGTTGCGGTCGCTTAGGTATCGCCAGATCGCCTCGATTTGTCGTTCGGTCGATCCGTCGAGGATATTCTTCATCACCGATTGACCGTTCGGCCAGGCGGTCGGCATGCGGGTGCCTGGTCGGTATCGCGGCGGGTTGACGACGTATTGATGGAACCAGGCATGATTCAGGCGTCGGGTCATCAGCGTCATGTCGATCCCTTGCACGCCGGAAGCTTGCACCCCGTCGAACGTGTGACATTTGATGCAGCCGAAAACTTTGTCGCCGACCATGTGCCGGCCGATCGCTTTGATATGCGCCGGTTTCTCGTCGATTGCGACGCTTTGCTGGGGCAGTTGGTCGAGTTGTTCGAGCGGGGCGGTAAGCTGGCCGACGTTTCGCTCGCCGAACTTGGGCATGCGAGTCAACATATAAGGGCGATCGTCCGCGCCATCTTTCATAATGTGCGCCAGCCAGGCGGAATTCAGCTTTCCGCCGACCCCGTTGAGATGCGGGGGGAGCCGCCCTTCGTCTCCCATCTCTTGCTGCGTCGAGCGGAAGAAGGGATTGCGGCTTTGTTCGACGCCGCCCCGCTGGTCGCGCTCATGGCAAGCGTAGCAATTCATTTGCGTCATGGTCCGAACGATCGATTGGGCTGGGGTCGGTTGATCGTCCGGCAGTTTTTCAAGCGCCTGCCGTATCGCTTGCCGTTGCTCTTGCGTCAAGCGATAGTCGGCCGCAGCGCTAGAAGGCTGATCAGCCAGGCAGCCGAGCGCCAAATTCATTTCGGCCAGCGGTTGGGCCGCGAGCGGAGGGAAGGGGGGCGGATTCGCGCCGCTTTCATGACAATTGGCGCAACCGACTTGCGAGAACCATTTTTCGCCTTGTGCGACAAGCATGGGATCGGGCTGAAACGAGCGAAGCGAATCGGCGGCGGTAGGTTCAGGGCTGAGCGATAGTTCGGCGAACAGTTCTCGCCGAGAAATTTGGGGGCCGCGATATTCGACCTGCAAATGCCCCGGACCGCCGGCATTGAAAAATTCGACCGAAATCGGGTGCGGACCTGCCGCAAGCCGGAGCTTGCCTTGCTCCGTTTTGGAGGGATGGACGCCGTCGTTGTCGACGATCCTCCGCTCGCCGATGGTCAGCCGACTGCCGTCGTCTGAGGTGAGAAAGAACTGATATTCTCCCTCGCGGGGCGCGTTGAAATAACCTTCGTATCGGATTGCGTACTGATTCGGACGCAGCGCGACGTCGGTGCGAAACCCGTCGGTTTCGCCCGTTTGGCGGGGCGTGAGATTTTGAAAATTGGGAAGCTGGTTGAAATTCGATTCGTAATAAGCGTATCGCAGATTGTTTGGTAAATGCGGATTCAGATCGGGCAGCAGGTACTGGGCGATCGCGGTCGCATCTTCGGCGTTTAAATGAAGATTGGGCATTCGCCCGGAATGCCGAACCGCGAGCGGATCTTGCAGAAAAGTCGCCAACGAACCGACCGAATATTTCTTGGCAAGGTCGCCGAGCGGTTTGGAGGTCGGCAACGGATCGGTTTGGCCCGGGTCAGGATCATGGCACGCGACGCAGCCGACTTGTTGATAAAGCTTTTTGCCGTTTGCAATCAAGGATTCGCGTCGCCGCGTTTCGCGAAAGCTGCCGCTGTCGGCCAGGTAATGCGCGATTGCCTGAACGGCCGTAGAACGCTCGCTTGCGGAAAGATTGCGGAGCAATTGCGGCATGGTCGTGCCAGGTTTGGCGGCGTGCACGTCGCTTAGGTAAGCGGCGTAATAATCAGGCCGAATCCGCGCGCCGACCTGGCGAAGGTCGGGCGCTTGCTTGCTTTGCAACGCGGCCGCCGTTGCGGCGTCGGTTGAATGGCACGCGACGCAACGAAGTTCGCTCAACAGCAGGCGCCCCGCTTCGACTTGGTCGGAGGCGTCGCCCGCGTAAAAACGTTGGTAAGCGGGGATGACCGGCGAGGCGTTTTCGGCAAGCAGCCAGCCGGGGGACGATGCCAAGACGAGCACGATCAGAAAGCGATAACGGCGGGCAGAATCCATGAGCAAGCGCGACTCGTCGCAATAGGCGGGAGGACGAAGAGAGGAAGGTCGCGAATTATTTCAACGAGGATCGACGAGAATGTCAAACTTTTTTATCGCGTTTGGGAGGCGTTTAGACCTGCTCAGAGAGTTGAACGCTCAAATGATGTTGAAGCTGCTCGAAAGCGATCTCTAGAGCTTGGAGGATGGCGCCGGTTCGGTGATGAGTAAGAGACAGGTCGTCTCGATCAAGTCGGGTGAGCAGTTGGGTCGTTTGGGGTTGGTCGAGATAGGCGATCAACCCTTTGAAGCGGTGAGCGGCGAAGACGAATCGCCGCTGATCATTTTGGTGAAACGCTTGGCGCAGCTCGCTTAACAGGCTTGGCGCTTGCTGTAGAAACAGACGCTCTAATTTGATGCGAAGCTCGGCCGAGATCTGGATCGCTTCGTTGGGAGCGATAGGGACTTGCGACAAACCGCAGCTTAGTTGGTCAAAGTTCAGCGGCTTGGTCAGAAACTGATCGACCCCCGCTTGGTCGGCTTGGGTTCGATAGCTCTCGACGGCATGTGCGGTAATCGCGATGAGTTCTAGCGGTAATCCGCAGGGAGACTGACGTATTTGGGCGGCTAATTCTAGGCCTGAAATGTCTGGCAATTCGAGATCGAGCAAGACGACGTCGTAGCGTGCGGCGCGAAGCGCTTGCAACGCGGTTTGTCCGTCGCTGACATAGTCGGCGGTTAAACTCATGCGCGAAAGCATCTCTTGCACGACCAGTTGATTCGCTTCGAGATCGTCGACGACTAAGATTTTTAAATCAGAATCAGGCAGCGGCGAAGCGGGCGCCGACGGGGTTGTCGGCAGTACGTTTTCGCTTGGTTTTTGCAACGGAATTTGAAAGCGAAATTCGCTGCCGACGTCGACTTGGCTTTCGACGGTTAGACGGCCTCCCAGGTCTTGAACCAAACGCTGCGAGATGCTGAGCCCGAGTCCTACGCCTTGCGTCGAACTGGGGGAGCTTGCGAGTTGCACGAACGGCTGAAAGATCTTTTGTCGTTGCTCGGCAGGGATTCCGGGGCCGGTATCGCGGACGACGAGACTCGCCAAGACCAAGTCGGAAGCGTCGTCGGCGACTTGCGCTGCGATTTCTATATGGCCGCACGTCGTAAATTTCAGCCCGTTTTGAATGAGATTAACGAGAACTTGCCGCAGCCGCAGTTCGTCGCCGAGCAAGGGCGACTCGAACCGGGGATCGATTTCGGTTTGCAAGGCGATCGCTTTTCGTTCGGCTTCGAGAGCGAACATTTCAACGGTGCGGCGAATTAACGAGGCAAGCGAGAAGGGGGCGGTTTGCGTCGGTCGAGGCGATTCGCTTTCGAGTT
>JBITAD010000377.1:404-2780 GCA_044439945.1 Blastopirellula sp. JB062 | reverse complement strand
CGTCTCCAGCGCCGGACCTCTCCCCCCAGTTAAAAAACGACTTGAAGTCGAAGGCCGGCGATCTGGGCATTCAACTCATTGGCATCTACGGCAAACTGGAAAACCCCGAGTCCGCAAAAGCGATGTTCGAATTCGCTTCAGAGATGGGCTTGGAGTTTATCGTCAGCGAACCCCCAATTTCCATGTTCGATACGATCGAGGGGCTAACACAGCAATACGAAGTCGATTTCGCACTGCACAATCATCCGCAACCTTCGAACTATTGGAATCCCGATGTCGGACTCAAGGCATTGCAAGACCGGTCGCAACGCATGGGGTTTTGCTGCGATACGGGCCATTGGTGCCGTTCAGATCTCGACCCCGTTGCGATGCTCAAAAAAGTTGGCGCGCGGGCCAAAACTTTTCACCTGAAAGACCTAGATGAATTTGGAAATCGCGACGCGAAAGATGTCGTCTGGGGACAAGGCAAAGGGCAGATTGCTGAACTATTGGCGGAAACCCAACGCTTAGACCTAAAGCTTCCCTACTTCAGCATCGAGTGGGAACGCAACCCCAGCGAACCGTTGCAAACGCACGCCGCTTCAGTCGCCTATGCCGAACAGATCGCGGCCAAGCATGCGGCTTCGTGATCCCCCAAACCTAAAGAAGAACGGCAATGGATCGCATGCGTTTCCCGTCTCGATCCATTGCCGTTGAACATAGCGGTCAGCAACGATTCGTTGCAAGATTCACTTTCTTCTGCCCGAGAGATGGAAGCCTTCGAGCCCCTCCTCATTTCAGCGCCGGCATCGACTCTCGCGACCCGCACGTACGCCAAGCTGCCCAGCTTGTCGCATAGGCGGAGACGCAATCTCCTAAGATCGCCAACCGGCTTGGGTAATAGGGTTTAGAACTCACTGAGCACTTCGTTACCGCCTCTGGTGGTCAAGCCGGAAAGCAGCGGCTGATTAATCGTCTCGGTAAGAAAGCTGACGCTGCCGTCCGCTTTCGCGAAATGCGCGCCGCCTGGATGAAAGCTCGAAAACCCTTGCGGGCGCCATGCGAAGGTTCCGCCGCCCGGCACGGTCAAGGCACTATTAATGCCGGCGGAGGTATCGAGCATGTCGTACAGCGCGTACGTGTTGGCGTTATAGGTCGTCGCGCTGTCGCCGGTCGACTGATTGGGATCGCCGGTCACCTCGCCGATCATCACGGTATTGGAGGTTCCGTCCGTAATATCTCGGAACTTAGTGGTCGACCACGCGTAAAAAATGCCGTTTCCATCGGAACGCGGACGCAACCCGGGCGAGCCTGAACTGTCGCATCGCCAATCGCGCGAGTCGGCGACGCCCGCCATGTCGGTACGCGGCGCAAGCTCGACGAGAGACGAAAGGCTCGGGTTGACCATCGTGTCAGCTTGAGGATTGGATGGACAAAGATAGGTCGAAACCGGACCCAAAGCCGTATCGGGATCGTAGTTGGGCTGATATTGGGAGGCAGGTTGCGGAACGTTAAAGTTGATCGCATCGTAACGTGCGGCTTGTTCAATAAAGGGCAATAAATGCACGCCCCAAGAGAACATGTGATTGCCGGTATGACCGCTGCAGCCGCCGGTTAGCCCGCCCCCTAAGGGAAACGAAAGGTGCGTGTCGTGATAGTTGTGAATCGCGAGCGCGACTTGCTTGTAATTGGCCGAGCAGGTCATTCGCCGAGCCGCTTCACGCGCTTGCTGCACCGCAGGCAACAGAAGTGCGATCAACACGCCGATGATTGCGATGACGACCAACAATTCGACCAAAGTAAAGCCGCGCCGCGGCAATTGTGCTTCGTTCTGCTGAGCCATGGTTAAAATCCTAGAAGAGTCGACAAAAGTATCTAATGAATAAGAGATGCTGGACGGCATCGCCATTGAACAAACGCCGCAGTTAGCGAGAGTTGGGAACCGCCAAATCGGGCGTTACCTCTTTGTTCCGTGCAATATGTCGCCGCAAGATTTTTGCGGCGGCTTTGATTTTGCCTGCTTCCAGATTGCTGATAATGTCTCGATGCTCTTGAATCACCACCGCTTCTCTTTGCTTGCGGATCTCTTCGGTCACTGGCGCAAGCAGATAAAAATGCTGAGCGGAATGAGAGAACATCTTGGCCAGAATTTCGTTCTCCGAAAGCTGCAACAACGTTTGATGAAAGAGAAAGTCAGATTCATAGAACCCCATGGTCAAACCGGAGAGATGAAGGTCTTCCATCGTCTCGCAAATCTTCTTTAACGGGGCCAAATCTCTGGAAGGCGCATCGGGCGCAAACGCCAGTTCTAAGGCGCCCAGCTCTAACACGGTGCGCGCGTCCCACAACGACTCGTAGCTGATCTCATCCGGGGTCGGCACGAAAAAACCGCCTGTA
>JBITAD010000377.1:0-394 GCA_044439945.1 Blastopirellula sp. JB062 | reverse complement strand
TAGCGCGGCGGATGAGCAGTCCGTCATGGGTTAGCAGGATCATCGCTTCGCGCAGAGCGGCTCTTTGCGTCCCTAAACGCTGCGACCATTCGACCTCAGCCAAGCGGCTGCCGACGGGCAATTGCCCGCACACCAACATCTTGCGCAGTACCGAATAGCATTTCTCACTTGCGTACAGTAATACCGGTCGATTTGTTTTGTTTTCTCTGATCATTCGATTATGTTAACAAGTCTTGCGTGCGATGTAAAGAAAAAACCCCCGCGACATGCGTCCACTAACCACGCAAAAACCCTATTTAACGATAAATTATTATCCCTAAAGGATTATAATCCAATGCAATTTGATGGAATCCAATCTGACATCGAATTTTTGCGCTATTTTTATGAGTTCACA
>JBITAD010000376.1:6991-13032 GCA_044439945.1 Blastopirellula sp. JB062 | reverse complement strand
TTAAACCGAGGGCCGCTTTTGAGATAACCCAGCTGTTTCGCGGACGCTTGGTGAGACGGATTACCTCGTCGCTGGGATAATTATCGCTGACGACCAGCTTGGCTTGCGTTTCGTCTTCGGCCCAGGTAATCAAGATATGTGCGTTGGTCTCGATCTCGTACAGCGGCATGGCTGTTTCCTCTCCTAGAAAGCCCTGATGGAAAGTTAGGATGACGCGCCGCGAGAAGAAAGACAAGCCGGGCACTCGCTTCAGTGCGCCAGATCTATCACTTTGATCTTAGGCTTTGGCCAGCGTCGCAGCAACGAGAGTACGGCGGAGCCAAGCGAGAATTGGCCCCTTTTTCTCGAACCGGACTCTTGCGGCCGTCCGAAAGAGTTCGGCGGAAAACTGGCGAGGGTCATGGCCAGCGGCTAGCGGGAATGATACGGTTGATGAACATTGAAAATTGCTCCCGAAATTGCTTTCAACCGCACTTTTTCCAGGTGCGGCGAATCAGGAAGAACGCGTCGTGAAATCTCGTTTCCCGCTCGTACGCTACGTGGCGATCGGCATCGTCGTAACGGCGATTATCGCTTACGCGTTTCGCCCGTCGCTGATCGCACAGTGGTATTGGGCGGCGGCGCTCGAAGAGTTCGACGCCGGCGAACAAGTCGATGCGCTGCGTCTCGGAAAACAAGCGCTCGCTTGGAGCGGCGGTTCGACAGAAATGCGTTTGCGTCTGGCCGAGCTGTCGTATCGCACCGGCAGGACGGAAGAGGCGATCGCTTTGATCGAAGCGGCCCCGCCGAAGGATGACGACGACCTAGCCTATCTGGAATTGAAAGGGTATCTCCTCTCGCGTTTGGGACGGCATGGCCTCGCATTACAAACGGCCGACCGCTTGGTTAAAAAGGCGGAAGAAGACCAATACCATATGCACCGGGCGCTAAACGGCAGGGCCTATGCGACGGCGCTCGCCTGGTCGGATCAGTTTGACTTGCCACGCGAGACCTTAGATCAAGCGCTCTCTGACATCAACGAGGCGATGAAGATTTACGGGGTCGAAGCTTCGTATCTTGATACGCGCGGCTACGTCAAGCACTTCGCCGGAGACAACGAAGGCGCGCTGCAAGATCTCAATCTAGCGATCGAGCTTTACGGCGCCTCGCTTGCCAAGGTTGAAGCGGAAGAGGAAATCTGGGGAACGATGCGACCGATGCGGCTAAAGCAAATGGGGGCCCAACTCGGGGTCCTTTATCATCATCGGGGCGAGACTCTCGCGGCGCTCGATCGCGAGCAAGACGCGAAAAAAGATTTCGCCAAAGCGAAACGACTCGGCTACGGCCGCCAAAAAGGGCATTGGTAGCCGACCCGCTTAGGCTCCGCTCGGCGTATTGGACGGAGCCGTCACCGTGCTGACCGAACCATGCATTTGCTCTAACTCGCGCACCTCGGAGAGTAAAGTTTCGGCCTCGTCGGCGGCGCTGGGTTCGGCGTCGAGATCCATCTCTAAACACGAGGCGATTCGCGTGCCGTCGTGATAAAAATTGCAGTTACGCCCGTTCGCTTTGGCGCGATATAGCGCGGCGTCGGCGCGGGCAATCAACGTCCGTGATTCGTCTTCGCCCCGAACTTGAGCGAGTCCGCCGCTAATCGTCACGCCGAGTTGCGCCTCGGCGCTGGTTCGCAAACGTTCGGCGAAGATGCTGGCTCCGTAAATGTCGGTCGACGGCATCAGCACGACGAATTCTTCTCCGCCGTAGCGAGTGACGATGTCGGTTTCGCGGACGCAATTGTCGATCAAGTTCGAAACTTCCACCAGCACTCGATCTCCGTGCAGGTGACCATGTTTGTCGTTGACTCGCTTGAAATGATCGACGTCGAAGATGCACAGGCAAAACGTGAAATCGTACCGCGACTTCATCGCGATCATGTTGTCGAGAGAATCGTCGAGCGCGCGGCGATTGCTAAGCCCGGTCAACGGATCGGTACGCGATTCGGTAAACGTCATCAGCAAATTCGCTTGTTGGCGAATTTCGTCATAGGCGTTGGCGATTTGCGAAGACAGTCGCATGGTCGGGCTAAGCATCTGCTCCGCTTCTTCGCAAAGGTTTTGCCAAGCTTGCTCGTTATGCGAACCGCTTAAATCGTTGATTCGCTCTTTGAAGTGCAAAATACTGTTTTGATGCGTCGCCAGGTTACGTCGCACGTCGCGCGAAATATCTTCTAATTGGCGAATAACGGCTTGAGCCCGTTTGACTTCGCGGCGCGCACGACTTTGTTCCGCCATAACGGCGCTGGCGTTTCGTCGACCTAAGAAATAACCGATCAACGCGACCAGCGCCAAAGCGACCGGGACCGGGATTCCGAGCATCCAATTTTCCATATCTCGAATTTCCTCTCGAGCTGAGCCTTAAGCGACCGGGGAGTAGGCTGAGATTCTCATTAGGCGTTCGTGCGATTACCGACCCCACGCAAACAGATTACGCCGAAGATGACCGCGAAGATGAAGACGTACGTCCAATCGTTCGAGTCCATCCGTTCGATGAACTGCTCGACGTTCCGAAACGAAGCGTATAGGTATTCGCGCATGTTGCGATTGCCAGCGGAGAGATCTACGAAGCCGATGTCACTGCAAAGCAACTTTACGTCACAAATCAGACGGCGCAGCAAATGAAGACGCATGCTTAGGAATAATTAACGTCTTGAGCCGATCGTATCGAATGCGCCGCTTATAAGGATCCGACCCCGCCGATAGCGGTTGGTTCGGACGGGGCAGACCAGCACGCGCGAGTCGTCTTATCAGACGGGCTCGCGCGGAGTCGTAGCGCAAGGATGGTCGCATCATTTGCGGACGAGAGCGAACCTGTTAGCCTGCAAAGTGTCTCTTTCAAGGTTCCCTTGGCATCCCAATGATAGAGGCAAACGCTACGCCCCAAATTTCCGCTCCCCCCCCGATACCCTGACGCATGACTACAGAAAATAGCGAATCGACCGCCACGGCCCAGGCTTCAGCCGAGATATCTCATTCAACGGTCGCGGACGCTCCGAAAGTGAGTCGTCCTCAATTGGTGATCGCCATATTAGGCGCGCTGAGCGTTTCGCATCTGCTGAACGACGTGATGCAGTCGTTATTGCCGGCCGTTTATCCGTTGTTGAAAGAGAACTATTCGCTCACATTTTTTCAGGTCGGTTTGATTACGTTTACGTTTCAAGTCACGGCGTCGCTCTTGCAACCGCTGGTCGGTATGGCGACCGATCGCCGCCCTTGGCCTTATTCGTTGGTCGTCGGCATGGCGTTTACTTTGATTGGGTTAAACCTGTTAGCGATGGCCGGCAGTTTCGAGTCAATTCTGGTCGCCGCCGCGCTGGTAGGGATCGGATCTTCCGTTTTTCATCCCGAGGCGTCGCGCGTCGCGCGGTTAGCCTCGGGCGGACGATATGGTTTCGCCCAGTCGTTGTTTCAGGTCGGCGGTAACGCCGGTTCGGCGATCGGGCCTTTATTAGCCGCCTTTGCGGTCGCTCCCTGGGGGCAGCCGAGCATCGCTTGGTTCTCGATTGGCGCGGTGGCGGCGCTGATCATCTTGGGTTACGTCGGCCGATGGTATCAGCGGCATTTGAACGATTTGAAGGCGAACCCGCATCGAGCCGTCGCCGAGCCGCCCTCGACATTGCCGGCGGGGCGCGTCTACGCCGCCGTCGGCGTCTTATTGTTGCTGGTCTTTTCAAAGTATGTTTATCTGGCCAGCTTGAGCAGCTACTACACGTTTTATTTGATCGACAAATTCGACGTGCCGGTGCAAACGTCGCAGCTGTACTTGTTCGTCTTTTTAGGGGCTGTCGCCGCCGGAACGTTAGGGGGCGGACCCATCGGAGATCGTTTCGGGTTTAAGACGGTGATCTGGTTTTCCATCCTCGGCGTCTTGCCGTTTACCCTGGCGTTGCCATACGCCAATTTGTTTTGGACTGCCGTATTGACCGTGCCGATCGGGTTGATTTTGGCCTCCGCGTTTTCGGCGATTATCGTTTACGCGCAAGAACTGATGCCAAGCAAGGTCGGCATGATTGCCGGCATGTTCTTTGGCTTTGCGTTCGGCATCGCAGGCATCGGCGCCGCCGCATTAGGTTGGCTCGCCGATCAAACCAGTATCGAATACGTTTACCACGTGTGTTCTTATTTGCCGCTCGTCGGGCTGTTAACCGCGCTGCTGCCAAATTTGGACGCGGGCCAATCGGCGGCGACGTAAGGCCGCCGCCTCGTTTCAACTGGCCGTTAGTCGCAGCCTTCCAGTTCGGGCTTGCCGCAGTTGATCATCCAAGCGGTACCAAACCGGTCGGTCACCATGCCGAAACGGCGAGCCCAGAACGTCTCTTGCAGCGGCATTTCGATATGGCCGCTTTCCGAAAGACCGGCAAAGATTCGTTCCGCTTCGCTCGGCTCTTCGATTTGCAGCGAGATCTTCGTCCTTTGCGATTTTTCAAATCGATCAGGCGGGCAGTCGGAAGCCATCAGCGTCGTCTCGCCGATCATCATGCAGGCATGCATGATTTTATCGTCCCAATCCGCTGGAACTTGCTCGGCGGCGGGAGTACCGGCGTGCGGCAGCATGGCGACAATCTTGGCGCCGAGCAGCTTTTCGTAAAATTGAAACGCGGTTTGGCAATCGCCTGAAAAAAAGAGATAAGGACTAACTTGCATTGAAGAGAACTCCTGCGGATGAACGGAATGTCCCAGCGGACTTATTGGAGAGCAAAATTCGTCGCCAGGGAAGCGCAGCGCTTATTTTCTAGGCCGGCTTGCGGTCAAGATTTTTCCGCACGAGCGGTCGTATCGTGCCTGGCGGCGAGACGAATTCTGCTGGCAATCTCGGTCAAAAACGTCTTACGCTCGATCGGTTTGGGCAAATATGCGTCGCAACCGGCGCTCAGGCATTTATCGATATCGCCGCGCATTGCGTGCGCGGTCAGCGCGATGATTGGCCCCGAATACCCGGCTTTCCGCACCTGGGCGGCGGCCATATAGCCGTCCATGACCGGCATTTGCATATCCATCAAGATCACGTCGTACGGCTTGCCGGACCGCCAAGCTTGCAAGGCGGCGTCGAGCCCGAGTTTGCCGTTCTCGGCGATCGAAACTTGGGCGCCTGCTTTGGTCAGCAGAAAGCGAATCAGTCGTCGATTATCGGGACCGTCTTCGACCAACAAGATGCGCCCCGATATTTTTTCGTGGACATGCGGCACAGGTTCGGTCGGCGCGGCGCCAGGCGATTCGTTTCGGGTCGATAATAGCGGAACCCCGGTTAAATCGCCGGCGGCGACGCTCAGCGTAAATTTGCTGCCGCGTCCCGGTTGGCTTTCGACGAAGATCTCGCCGCCGAGCAATTCGGCGATTTGCTGCGTGATCGTTAAGCCTAGTCCCGTTCCGCCGTAATTGCGAGTCGTCGAGGCGTCGGCTTGGCGGAAGGGTTGAAAGATGTGTCGCAATTGCTCAGGCGACATGCCGATGCCGGAGTCGATGACATGAAAGTTCATTTGTCGTCGCGCAAAATTACATTCGACGACGATCTTAACGATCCCGCGATGGGTAAACTTGATCGCGTTGCCGACAAGGTTTAAGAGCGCTTGTTTTAGACGGGTCGAATCGCTCAAGATCGTCTGCGGCAAAGCCGCAGGCCACTCGATGAAAAGTTGATTTTCCTGAGCCGCCGCGCGATCTCTTAGCAGCTCTTGCACGTCATGGATCACGTCGACCGGATTCATCGGTCTTAGCTCGATGTCAAATTTTCCCGCTTCGACTTTGGAAAGATCAAGGATGTCGTTGATCAATTCCAGCAGATGATTGCCGTTGCGTTGGATCGTGCCGACCGAGCGACGTTTTTCTTCTTCCGAGATGTTTTGCTCCAGCAAAATGTCGCTAAAGCCGACGATCGCGGTCATGGGAGTTCGAATTTCGTGGCTCATGTTGGCTAGAAATTCGCTTTTAATCTTGCTGGCTCGTTCGGCCTCTTGATGGGCGAGCGAGAGTTCGGCGTTGACCGCTTTCAAACGCGCTTCCGCCGCG
>JBITAD010000376.1:0-6981 GCA_044439945.1 Blastopirellula sp. JB062 | reverse complement strand
CGTTCAGCGGCGCTAGCTCGGCGGCGACGACGTATTCGCGTCCATCCTTGGCATAGTTGACGATCTCAGCCGTGGTCGAAGAGCGAAGTCGTATCGCTTCTTTCATGCGCGCGATCATCTTCGGATCGCTTTTCGGGCCGTGCAGCAACTCGCCCGGCGTTTTGCCGATCGCTTCCTCCAGGCGATAGCCGCTAAGTCGGGTAAAGCCGTCGTTGACCCATTCGATCTTCCCTTCGATATCGGAAATGATGACGCCGTTGCTTGTGCGGCGGATAATTTTCGCCAAGCGTTCCGCTTCTTGCGCGGCCAGCGTCGCCATTTTTTCGCTGGCGCGTAATTCGCGGGTCATGTCTTCGGCGAGCGCCATCGCTCGCATTCGGCTCAAACCCATCGACCACACGATGCCGGCCAACAGCATGCTTAACGCGGCGCCGCCGATGCCGAAAACCGCCGGAGTTACCCGATCGACGTTCGCTTCAAAGTCTTCAGTCGTGCTGGTCGTGATCGTCCAAGTTCGTCCGCCGACCGTAATCGGCTGATTCATGGTGAACAATCGTTCGGCGTAGGCCGAGGCGCCGATCGTCCCGCGATATTCGTCTAAATGACGATCATGATCGTAGAGTTGGGCGCTTCGCGATAATTGGCGACCGTCAAATATTTCAAAATCTAAACCGTCGTCGATGAGGTGTCCCATCTTTTCGAGACTTCGTTCTAAGATGATCGGCGCGTAAAGAATGCCGGCGAGTTCCGCTTCGTATTGCTCGGCGGTTTGGGGAGTTGATCCATTTCGATAGATCGGCACGAGATAAAGAAAACCGGAACGTTTGACGTCGTCTTGCAGCAAATGGATCATGCCCGAGATCGTCGGAGCGCCGGTTCGGATCGCCTGTTCGATGGCGGTACGTCGGACTTGCTCGGATCCGACGTCAAAGCCCCAAGCGGGGCGATTTGCCGCCAGCGGATAGATATGCTGAATCACGTAGGCGATCGGGGCCTTGCCGAGCGAACGAATTTGGTAGTCGGGCGCGTTGTCGCTACGTTCGGCGGCGACAAACTGATCGATCTCGTCTCGATTGACTCGCTGAATCATGCCGAAACCGATCGCGCCAGGAAACTCAAGCGGAAGATTACGCGAAGCGACGTAGGCCGCAAACTCGTTCCGCGTGACGTTTTCGCTTCCCTCGTACATGCCGCGAGCGCCTTTGAGTCCATAGACGCAAAGGTTGGCGCGTCGCTGAATTTCTTGCGTGAGCAACTCGGTTTGGCGATGGAACTTGGCGTAATTGGCGTTGCGAATATGCTTTTGCGAGTCGATCACTAAAAAGCTGGTTACGAGAAAGCCGACGAACAACGTCAATGCGACCAGCGCCGTTAAAGGGATCGCGCGACGGATTTCTTTTTTCACTAACGCTTCGTAAGTGACCGTCTCGGTCTGTTTTATGCCTCGCATCGCCAACAGAATGCTGACCGAGATCGTGGAGAGCAGCAACGCCGTATGAATGGCGGTCGTCGAATAAAGATCCAGGTGTCGCAGGCCTGTCGCACGGATTAAAAAGGTCGCTACTCCTGCGACGCCGACCACGCCGCCCAAGAGAACGCACAATTTGCCGCACCATTGTATGGGGCTTCGCCACGGCAGCAGACCGAGCGATAAAAGCAAGATGCCCATGGCGGTGCCGTGAGACATTTGTCCCGGCGATCGCCCGGCGGCGACCGACGCAAGATCATCGCTCAGCAGCGTATTAAAACCAAGATCGATCGCACCGATTCCTTCTGCGAAACTCACCCCCACCACCGCAATGGCGGCGACGGCCAACGCGCTGGAGACGCAGCGACAGCGGCCGCGCGTCGGCGGCGACATCGTCCGTAGCAGGCCGGCCGCCGACAACAGCGTCAGACCGATCGCCGTATTGGCTTTCATGGTGGGAAGCCCTTCGATGACCGAACGCAATTCGATCCAACCGGCAGGCCAAGCGATCAGCACCAACAGCGAAGCGCAAAAGCTAATGCTTAGTAGAAGGCGCGCGGCAATGATCAACCAGGCGGCGTCGATCGTAGACGACGCTCGCGAGTTTTTCGGCGACGATGGTACCGATTTCATGGTTTGCCGTTTGCCCCACTTTATCGACGCTGAACGGCGACCGACGGCATTTACCGTTTTGCCCTTCGCAGGTTGTGACCCCGCCAACGAAGATATTTCTTAACCTGCAAATCTAGGTTGCCAGAAGTTGCGTGAGAAACGGCAAGAGAGAATTCGCCTTCAGAGGAACGCCGTTAGTTCAGTCGGGCGTTAGAACGCACAAAGCCGGCACAGCCGCTCCCCCTAAGAAGTCATGGTTTTTGCTTGCATTCGCCGTAATGGGGCGGTTTGCGCCGGAGACTGACAAAACAAGCGGACGACCGCAACCCTTTATTTTGCCATCGCAATCAACCGATCAGCCGCTTTTGATAAGTTGGGTTCAATTATTTCCGGCGAATCGGCCAACGGGTAGAGTTGCGCCCCAGGACGAGAAAGAAAGGCGCCGCGCCAGCCTGACCAAAGCGCGCCGGCGATGTCCCAGCCATGGGCGGCGACCAGCATGCACTGCGAAGCGGGAACGCCTAACTTTCGTGCGGCCCATCGATAGGCATGGCGGTGCGGTTTAAACACTTGAATGTCTTCGATGCTCAGCATGACCTCAAACATATCGGTCAGTCCGGCATTTTTCATCTGCGCTTGAACGCCTGCATTTGAAGAGTTGGTTATCGTGGCCATGCGAAATCCGGCTTGTTTCAACCGGCGCAGCGCCGGTTCAACGTCGGCATGAGCCGGGAGCGTTCGGATTGGGGCCAACGCCTGCAGCGAGTCTTTTTCCGAAAGCTCGATCCCTTCATTTCGGGCGACCATCCGCAATGCGGCGGCGCCAATCACGCCGAAATCATCGTATTGCTCGCCGACCGTCGCGACCAACGAATATTGCAACATGGTCGTAAACCAAAGGGGGAGCAGGTCGGCTCGCCCGCCGAGCGTCGCGGCGACGCTTTCTTTCATCGCTTCTAGGTCGAGTAACGTTTCGTTGACGTCAAAAAAGAGAACTTGCGGCCGTGAGCCAGTCGACGAAAGGGCAGGGTCAGGCATCGTTTCTCCTTCTCCGATAGCGACGCTCGGCAACAAACTAGCCGCTGCGCCTGTCGCAGTCGCGGCGAAAAAAGTCCGCCGGGTCGATGGTGAAGATTGCATCTCGTCCTCTCCGCTGCCGCCTGAAAGGTTTCGCTTCGCCCCGCCGGCGCAAGCCTAGCGTCAGGCGACGATTGTTCATGCTAGACGCAGAGGTCAGATTTGGCAAATCGCAAAATTACGCCCTATTCGGCGCGCACGGTTTTTTCGCTCAAACCGTTATCGCCGGAATCATCCGCAAGCCGAGGGGATGGTTGCGAAGAGTCTGACGCTTGCTGGCGCCCAGTTCAATGCGAGCGCTTTTCGCGTCGATTAGCTCTAAAGGTTGATTTCGTTCCGACCCATTTGCACGCGACGGCAGGCTCAATCATGCGTTCCATTCATTGTTGCGTCGCAACGCTTCTTGCGGTCATTGGCTTTGGCGGTTCGCTACTGGCCCAGGACCAGTGTTGCTGCCAACCGGCGCCTGCTCCGCCGGCCGTGCCGAACTATTCAGGCTGTCTTTGCGAGCGGCCGGCGCTATTGGGCGATTGGCTCGGTGCACGCAACTGCATGCTAGAGCATGGCATGCTGTGGGATATTAACGAAACGAGCTTCTTTTTCGGGGTCGCCAGCGGCGGAGCCGAGCAGCGTTTTACCTACGCCGGACATGGCGATATTTTGCTGAAATGGGATTTACACAAGGTCGGCACGCAAGAGGGATTCTTTTTGCAAATGCGTGCCGAGCATCGCTACGGACAACCAATTTCCGGATCGGACGGCGCCTTTTTGCCGTCGACGATCGCCGCCAGTTTGCCCAGCCCAAACAGCGCCGATCTGTATCTTACGAACGTCTTGTTCACGCAATTGCTAAGCGAAGACTTGGCCGTTTTCGCCGGAAAGCTAGACACGCTTGACGGCGACGCCAACGCGTTCGCGCACAAACGAGGAACCGATCAGTTTTCGAATCTCGCGTTCGTGGTCAATCCTTTGCTCTTGCGTTCCGTCCCGTATTCGACTTTGGGAGCAGGGGTTTCGGTTTTACAGGAAGGGAAGCCGATCTTCACTTTTACCGTGCTCAACCCAACCGATACCGCCAACAGCAGCGGATTCGGCGAGCTTTTCGCCGAAGGCGTTTCGCTCGTCGCCGAAGGGACGTATCGCTACGATCTGAACGGTTATCAAGGCCAGCAGTTGTTTGGCGCGACTTGGAGCAGCCGCGATTACGTATCGCTCGGACAAGATCCCCGGGTCGTCTTGCCCGACGTGCCGATCGAACGCGCCGCCGGTACCTGGGCGTTTTACTGGAATACGGATCAATACCTGGTGAATTATGACGACGCCCCCGGCAAAGGATGGGGCACGTTCGCACGGGCCAGCGCCGCTGACGATCAAGCGAATCCGATGGCGCATTATTGGAGCGTCGGCGTCGGCGGCGACAGTCCCATCGCTTGTCGTCGGCAAGATACGTTCGGCGTCGGCTACTATTATCTCTCGACCAGCGATCAGATCGGCCCTTTTTTGCAGGCCGCTTTCGGCCCGGTCGGCGACGGCTACGGGGTCGAAATGTATTACAACTACGAGGTTACTCCGTGGTTTCATCTGACGGCCGATATGCAAGTGCTGCAACCGGAACCGAGAGACCTGAACACGGCCCTATTGTGCGGGCTGCGCGGCAAACTTAGCTTCTAAAGGCCCGTCATGCTGAACGCGTCCCGCTGACGAGCTATACTTGCGAATCCCAGGGGCGGCGACGCTTAGCCGCCCTGTAGCGAATTCCAACTATCCAGTTCCACGTAGGGAGCCGCTGATGTCTTTACTTTTCGCGCGTGCTAGTCGGGCGATTTTACTGCTCGTCAGTTGTTGGGCCGGCATCTCGGCGGCAGTCGTCGCCGACGAATCGCCCCGACCGCTTCCCTCGTGGAACGACGGTCCCGCTCGTACGGCTATCTTAGATTTTGTCGCCAGAACGACGACTCCGGGAAGCGAAGATTACGTTCCGCCGGCCGAACGTATCGCCACGTTCGACAACGACGGTACGCTTTGGTCCGAGCAGCCGGTATACGTGCAATTAGCTTTTGCGATCGACCGCTTAAAGCAATTGGCGCCGGAGCATCCCGAGTGGCGAACGGAAGAGCCGTATCGTTCTTTCCTGAACGACGGTCTCGCGGCGCTGGCGAAACATGGTAAGAAGGGCGTCGAGCAATTGTTGGCGGCCACGCATGCCGGCATGACCGAGCGGCAGTTTTCGCGCATCGTTACCGATTGGCTCGCCACGGCCGAGCATCCCCGGTACAAGCGACCTTATACCGAGTGCGTTTATCAGCCGATGCTAGAACTGCTGACCTATCTGCGGCAGCATCAATTTAAAACGTTTATCGTCTCCGGCGGCGGTATCGATTTTATGCGCCCTTGGACCCAGCAGATCTATGGAATTCCGCCCGAGCAGGTCGTCGGCAGCTCAGGCCGCATTCAGTATGAAATGGTCGACGGTCAGCCGGCTTTGATGCGTTTGGCCGAAGTCGACTTTATCGACGACGGGCCAGGCAAGCCGGTCGGCATCCAGCGGCACATCGGTCGACGCCCGATTGCGGCCTTCGGAAATTCGGACGGCGATTTCCAAATGTTGCAATGGACCACTTCCGGCGAAGGGCCCCGTTTGGCGATGATCGTGCACCATACCGACGGCGTTCGCGAAACGGCTTACGATCGTAAGTCGCCGATCGGTAAGCTCGACAAAGCCTTCGATGCGGCGCCGGCCAACGGCTGGGTCGTGATCGATATGAAAAAAGATTGGAACAAGATCTTTGCGTTCCCTTCGGCCGAGCCCAAGCGATAACGTTCGCACCGCCCGCCGGTAGACGCTGGTCGACCCGGCGAGCGTCGTTTCGCAATTTTCGACCACCGCCCGCTCGATCGTTTTCCTTCCATGCCCCGATTATTTCCTACGCTTCATATTGCTCGGCCATTGGCGATCGGCATGTCGGTCGCCGGCGGCTACGTCGTCTTGGTGGCGATCCTCACCAGCTTGACCGATATGCCGCGCTGGCAGGAAGGGGACGAAGGAGCGGCGCTGGTCGCGTTTGCGCTCGGCATCTTGATGGTCTTCCGTACGAACGCCGCCTATGATCGTTGGTGGGAAGGACGCAAGCTTTGGGGGCGACTGGTGAACGAGATTCGTAACCTTGCGCTCAAAACGCCGGCTTACGTCGCCGTCCAACCCGAAGAGTTGCGCCAGTTCGAACGCTTGCTGATCGCGTTTCCGCACGCTTTGCGGCTCTATCTGCGCGGCGGCGATCAGATCCGGCAAGTGCCAGGTTTCGAGCGAGACGCTGCGCAATTTTCGCATCCGCCGGCCTACATCGCCGGGCTCATTCATCAAACGCTCGGCCGTTGGAATCGCCAAGGGCGTCTGGTCGATACAATCTGGATCTTAGATCAGCACGCCAAATCGTTGATGGATATCAGCGGCGCTTGCGAACGCATTCGAAAAACGCCGCTCGCCTCGTCGTATCGCGCCTTGGTGCGGTGGTGCATCTTGCTCTACGTGCTGACGGCCCCCTGGGCGATCTCGTTCGACAGCGGGCTATTGCACTTTCCCTTGCTGATGCTTGCGTTCGTTTTCTTAATCGGCATGGAACTCGCCGCCGAAGTGATCGAAGAACCGTTCGGCCAAGATGGCGACGACCTCCCTCTAGACGCCATCTGCCAATCGATCGAAAGCTTCGTCAAACAATACCCCAACCGAAACGACGCAACCTAGCGACACGCCCAGAAAACGCGCCTTAAAAAAACGTCGTCCCGCTCCGCCGCACCGGCTTTGCGGTAGGGCGGTAGATTCGAGA
>JBITAD010000375.1:0-2786 GCA_044439945.1 Blastopirellula sp. JB062 | reverse complement strand
AATCGTCGCATTGGACGAATCGCAGCGTAATTCCGCAATTCGCACGCTTTGGAATGACCCGAGTTCTTTTGACGAAATGCTCATTCGGACGCGTTTAGCGATCTTCGGAGATTGGGCGATTCCCAGTTTGTGCGGATCCGATCATCTCGGTCGCGACATGCTTTCGCGATTGTTTTGGGGAGCTCGCGTTTCGTTGATCGTCGGCGTCGTAGCGACCTTGGTTTCGCTCATTATCGGGGTCAGCTACGGGGCGATTTCAGGTTTTGTCGGCGGGCACGTCGATGACGCGATGATGCGTATCGTCGACATCCTCTATTCGATCCCATTCATCTTTATCGTCATCTTTGTCGTAATGGTCATCAGCGAACCGACGATTAAAGCCCCTCTCGAAAGTTTCGGCGTCAATCGGATCGTCGCCTTTTATTTTTTGATCGGCGCCATCTACTGGTTAACCATGGCGCGCGTCGTACGCGGCCAGGTTATCAGCCTAAAGAACGAACAGTTCGTCGACGCCGCGCGTACGATCGGCGCCGACGCCAGTCGGATCGTCTTCGTTCACTTAGTGCCTAACGTGCTTGGGGTCGTGATCGTTTACCTGACATTGACGATTCCTTCGGTCATGCTCTTCGAGGCCTTTCTGTCGTTTTTAGGTATCGGCGTCGAAGAACCAAACGTCTCTTGGGGCCTGCTGGCGAACGAAGGTTTGAAAGTGATCACCCCAATCCGCATCTACTGGTGGTTGATCGTTTTTCCGGCGATTGCGCTCGCATCGACCTTATATTCGCTCAACTTTCTCGGCGACGGACTACGCGACGCCCTCGATCCCCGCATGAAGAATCGCTAAGGAGCTTCGATGTCGTCACCAGCCGGCGAAAGCGCCGTCTCCCAACCAGAACCGCTCCTTAGCGTCGAAAATCTGCGCGTCGAGTTTCATACCGACGACGGTCTCGTCACCGCCGTGCGAGGCGTCGACTGGGATCTGCGCCCCGGCGAAACCTTAGGAGTCGTCGGCGAATCAGGTTCGGGCAAATCAGTCAGTGCGCTGGCGTTAATGGGCCTGATACCGCAACCGCCAGGCAAAATCGCCTCGGGGCGAGCCCTTTACCGCGGCCGAAATTTGCTAGAAATGTCTTCGCGAGAGCTTTCCGACATTCGCGGCAATCGGATCGCCATGATCTTTCAAGATCCGATGACCGCTCTCAACCCGTTTTTGACGGTCGAGGATCAACTGACCGAGGTGACCCGCCGGCATCTAAAACTAAGCGCGGCGGACGCGACCGCCCATGCGATCGATATGCTAGAGAAAGTCGGTATCCCGTCGGCAAGCCAGCGAGTTTTCGAGTACCCGCATCAATTTTCGGGCGGCATGCGACAACGCGTGATGATCGCCATGGCGCTGTCGTGCAAGCCTGACATCTTAATCGCCGACGAGCCGACCACGGCGCTCGACGTGACGATTCAGGCGCAGATCCTCGAACTGATGAAAGAGCTGCAAGAACAAGAGGGAACGGCGATCATCATGATTACGCACGACCTGGGAGTGATCGCCAATATCGCTCATCGCGTGCAAGTGATGTATGCCGGCCGAATTGTTGAGAAAGCGTCGATCGACGACTTGTTCCAGCGCCCTTGCCATCCCTATGCCCTGGGCTTGCTCGAGTCGGCGCCTCGCGTCGATCAGTTGGAAGCCGAACTCCGACCAATTCCGGGACAACCGCCCGATCTTTCCAACCTGCCTGGCGGATTCTCGTTCCGACCTCGCTGCCCCTTTAGCGTCTCTGATTGCCGCGACGTCGACCCGCCGCTAATCCCTTCGCAATCTGGAGGCGAATACGCTTGCCTGGTCAATATCGACGAAGCCCCGCGGCATGACCCGACTTCGTCTATCAACGGGGATTGATTGTGACGTTAGAAACTCAAACAGAGTCGATGCAGGCGGCGAATTCAACGCGCCCTTTACTCGAAGTGCGCGATATGAAAGTTCATTTTCCATTTCGCCGTGGAGGTTGGTTCAGCGGCGAATCTGGATTCGTCAGGGCGGTCGACGGCATCACCTTCACGCTCAACGAAGGCGAAACGCTGGGGCTGGTCGGCGAATCCGGTTGCGGAAAATCGACGACCGCCAAGGCAATTCTTAACTTAACGCCGCCGACATCCGGCGAAGTTTATCTCGATGGTCAACGAATTGACGGGCTCACCGGCGGTTCGATGCGTCCGTATCGACGTGACGTGCAAATGATTTTTCAAGACCCTTTCGCTTCGCTGAATCCGCGAATGTCGGTTGGGTCGATTATCGGCGAACCGATCAAAATCTATCGCTTGGCTCAAGGAGTCGACCGCAAGTTGGAAGTCATGCGATTGATGGAATTGGTGGGCCTCAATCCGCGTTATATCAATCGTTATCCGCATGAGTTCTCTGGCGGTCAGCGACAGCGCATCGGCATCGCCCGCGCGTTAGCCGTTCGACCTCGTCTGATTTTATGCGACGAACCCGTCTCGGCGCTCGACGTTTCGATCCAGGCGCAAGTCGTCAATTTGCTGATGGACTTGCAACAAAAGCTAGGGCTGTCGTATCTCTTTATCGCCCATGATCTTTCGGTAGTTCGACATATCTCAACGCGTGTCGGCGTGATGTACTTGGGGCGAATCGTCGAACTTGCACCTTCCGAATCGCTCTATGAATCGCCCCAACATCCCTATACGAAAGCCTTGTTGTCAGCGATTCCGGTGCCTGATCCTGCTTTAGAACGCACCCGCCAGCGTATCGTGCTCGAAGGCGAAGTCCC
>JBITAD010000374.1:0-2790 GCA_044439945.1 Blastopirellula sp. JB062 | reverse complement strand
GCATGGTCGCGTTCGCCGGCTACCCGCTTACGGTCGAAGGACGGGTCATCGGCGTATTGGCGACTTTCGCGCGGCATGAGTTGTCGGAAGCGACTTTGCGCGATCTGGCGCCCTTGGCGGATGCGATCGCCCAGTACGTCGTTCGTAAGCGGGGCGAACAGATTCTCGAACGCATTACCGTCGAATCGGAACGCCAAAGACGACTCTATCGAACGATTCTCTCGACGATTCCGGATTTGGTCTATGTTTTCGATCTTGAGTATCGCTTTACCTATGCGAACGACGCTTTGCTCAAAATGTGGGGGAAAACCTGGGAAGAGGCGATCGGCAAAGATTGCTTGGAATTAGGTTACGAACCATGGCACGCCGAAATGCATGCCCGCGAGATCGATGAAGTCGTCAAAACGCGCGATTCGATTCGCGGCGAAGTCCCGTTCGTCGGAACCAACGGTCGACGGATTTACGATTATATCTTTCTGCCGGTCTTTGGCGCCGACGGCGAAGTCGAAGCGATCGCCGGCACGACTCGCGACATCACCGAATTGAAAGCGACGGAAGATGCGATCCGCGAAAATGAAGCTCGCTTACGCCAACTAGCTGACGCGATGCCGCATATCGTCTGGTCAGCCGGTCCTGACGGCGAGGTCGACTACTTCAATAATCGTTGGCACGAATTCACCCAATTCGAGCGAGGCGCCGACGACGATCGCAATTGGGAACATTTGCTTCCGCCGGACGATCTAATAGCATTTCGCGAAACCTGGGCCGAGGCGGTGCGAAACGGAACTCCCTGCGAGATCGAGCATCGGTTTTTCGATCAAGAGAAAAACGCCAACCGCTGGTTCTTAACCAGAGCCGTTCCCGTTCGCGACGCAAGCGGCGCCGTCGTCCGCTGGTTCGTCTCCAGTACCGACATTCAACGACAAAAAAGAACGGAACAGATCAATCGCTTTTTGGCCGACGCCAGCGCTTGCTTATCGGCCAATCTCGATTACGAAACGACGTTTAAAGAGCTGGCGCGGGTCGCCGTGCCGAATTTCGCCGATTGGTGCGCCGTCGATCTATTGGATGAAAACGACGAGCCTCAGCGAATGGCCTTGATGCATCTTGACCCGGCGAAAATCGAAATTACCAACCGCATTAATGAGCTATATCCGCCTCAAAAAAATGACGAGTTCGGCATCTGGCACATCATGCGCAGCGGAACGTCGGACCTACGAGAAATCATTAACGAAGAAGAGTTGCGGAGCAAAGTGGACGATGACGAAAAAATAGAGTTGTTCAAGCGGCTCCGTTTAAAATCTTATATCGGCGTACCGCTAGTTTCGCGGAACAAGACGATCGGCGCATTGACGTTCAGTATGGCCGAATCGGGGCGAGTGTTCGACAAAGAGGCGTTACGCGCAGCGGAAGACGTTGCGCGGCGGGTCGCCGTCGCCTTTGAAAATAGCACGCTCTACCAGCAATTGCGCGAAGCCGATCAACGCAAAGACGAGTTTCTTGCGATGCTCGCACATGAATTACGCAATCCGTTAGCGCCGATTCGCAGCGGCATTGATATCTTAGAAATCGACTCGCCTGAAGACGCCGAAGTGCTCGATACGATGAAGGATCAAGTCGAACATCTTGTGCGTTTGGTCGACGACTTGCTCGACGTTTCGCGAATCATGCGCGGCAAAGTCGAGATACGGCCGGAAGTCGTCTCGCTTTCGATCATCGTCGAACGCGCCATTCAAGCGGTTCAATGGCTCTTCGAAGAAAAGAATCACCAACTGATTATCGACCTGCCGAACGCCCCCATTCCCATCTACGCCGACCCGGTTCGCATCGTCCAAGTATTTAGCAATTTGCTTAATAATGCGGCCAAATACACCGACCCCGGCGGCCACATTCAAATTTGCGTCACGCGCGTCGACGGAAAAGCGACGGTTCGAATCATCGATGACGGCATCGGAATCGAGCCGGAACTGGGATCGCATATCTTTGACCTATTCGCGCAGTCGTCGCGGGCGCTCGATCGTGCTCAAGGAGGACTCGGCATCGGACTAACGCTAGTGCGTAATCTGGTCGAAATGCATCAAGGTTCCGTTATTGTGAAAAGCAACGGCGCCGAACAAGGAAGCCAATTCGTCGTCGAACTGCCCATCTCCGACGCTCCGCTGCCGGAAGCGACGCAACCGCCGACGGACGCTTCCGATATCGCCAGGCGCATTCTGGTGGTTGACGACAATGTTGGGGTCGCTCGCATGCTTTCCTTGCTTCTCGGGAAATTAGGCGAACATCAGATTGAAGTCGCGCATGACGGAACTTCGGCAATCGAAGTCGCCCAGTCTATGCAGCCTGAAATTATTTTTCTCGATATCGGTCTGCCCAATATGGACGGCTTCGAGGTCTGTCGTCGCCTGCGAAAAACCGACGCCGGCAAGCAAACCTTGTTAATCGCTCTAACAGGGTATGGAAAAGAAGAAGACCGTCGCAAATCAGCCGCCGCCGGATTTGACGAACACTTAGTGAAACCGCCCGCACTGGAGACGTTGCGCGAGCTGTTGTCTCATCCCAAGCTAAACGGCCCCAATTCTCCCGTGACATGAGCGCCAAGTCAGCCAGTTGGGAATCAATGCGAAACGGCCAAACGCTCCGGGTCTGCGCCAAGTCATATCGCAAGCCTCAGAAACCGGCCCTCAAACAGCCCAGGGCTTGAAAGGCGATTTAGTCTTGCTCTTTGGCCGCCATCAACCGCGCTTCTTCTTCTTCGGCTTTCATCTCATCCATCGAAGCGATTACCTCGTC
>JBITAD010000373.1:0-2795 GCA_044439945.1 Blastopirellula sp. JB062 | reverse complement strand
GATTTCTTTGGGCTGGTTTAAGAATCGTTTCGCCTCTCTCGATTCAAACCCTCGTGTCTTTGCAAGCGGCGTGCCGAATCGGTTTCGCTCGACATTTGGTCGCTTCCAGCGACGTCGATTGATTGCAAATCGACCATATTGGACGAGCAACCGCCTGCGTTCTCCATCATGGCGGCGACGCGCTGGAGCGTTGCGGCCACTTGCATCCGTTCCCAATTTTCCAACTGATCGAGTTGGCGTTGGAACGGACGATGCAACAGCGTCGGGGCTTTGCTTAACAACGTTTGACCGGTATCGGTCAGCCGAACGCTGATATGACGACGGTCATCTTCGCTGCGTTGACGAGCAATCAGTTCGCGTTTTTCTAAACGGTCGAGAATGCCAGACAACGTGGCATGACCAAGATGAATTGAATTCGCAACTTTTCCGACGCTGGTCGGCTGCATGCGACGAATCGCCTGCAACGCGGCTAGCTGCGGAAAAGTTAACCCGATCTCTTGCAACAATTGTCGCGATTCAAGATCAATGGACCGCATGATTCGCCGCAAGGCGAACGCGATCTGATCTTCCAGCGGGTCATGAGGTCCCATGCAAGCTTCCAGAATCATCTCTGCGGGGCTTGCATTACTTTCGTGCACGAAACAGTTTTTGTCAACCATTGCGGCGAAAATGCGCGCAAACGCACAAAAACGCCGCATTAAAGACCTACAAGGGAACTTTGTTATTGTGAGCGCGAAGCATTTATCCGTTTCGCCGGGCGAGTCTTAGCCCCCTATCGGCCTTAGGCCGAGAACCCGCGTCGCGCCAGCCCGGCCAACAATTGCTCAAGAATTCGGCCAAACTCAACCCGATCGCTTTCGGGCAACTCTTCAAACAACTTGAGTACGACGTCGTTTTTTAAGACGGTCTCTTTGACCGTGGTCATCCCCTGATCGGTCAACGAAATCAGGGTTGCGCGTCGATCGTCGGGGTGCGGATTTCGCTCGACCAATCCTTCGCTTTCGAGCGCGTCGACCAGTTTGGTGACGTTTCGCGGGGTCACTTGCAACCGATGACTCAAATCGTTCATTTTGCAGGTGCCGCTGCATTTCAACGCGTAAAGCAGTTTGGCCCGCGAAGCGGTCGTACCGGCCGAAGCCATTTCGACTTCGAGCCATTGAGAAAAGGCTTTTCCAAATCGTCCAATCTTGTCCGCAACTTCTTCTGGTCTCAATGCAGTTCTCAAAAAATGATCTTCTGTTTGATTGACAAACAGTGTACCGGTCTATAAATTTCGGCGTAGCTGGCTTTCGTAACTCTTATCGATAGCGAATTTGCCCTTTGGCGGCGATATCAGGAACCGAAAAATGAACGATTCGACGGCAACATCGTCTGAAAACCGCACAAGCGACGTCGAGTCGACGGCGCCGGCTCTCGCACCGCGCGTTTGGCCGCTGATCGTGTTGGCAATATTCCAGCTGGCGGTGCTGACCGTGCCTGGCTGGATTTCGCCCAACTCGATGTTCCACCTGATGACGATGATGTGGGGGGCGTTCGGCTGCTTGTTTTTGGCGGGTTTGTGGCTGGTCGCTTTTTCGCGTTTGCCGGCGCGTCATCGAATTTATTCGATTCTTTTCCTGATCGCGATAGGCGCCGCCGTCGTTCTCTTCTCGCACGCTTCGATGCAGCCGCTTCTGCTGCTGGTCTTGATCGCCCCTTGGGCCTTGGTCGCCAGCGGCGCGGCCGCGCTGTTGTTGACCCCGCTCGGTTGGCGTTGGCAACGTGCGACGCTCGTTTTGATTTGGCTCGCAACGGGCGTCTTTGCGCTCAGCGCTCGTTTTGACGGCGTCCGCGGTTCGGTCTCGGTCGATTATTCGCCCCGTTGGGTTCCGACCAAAGAGGAAGCGTTGTTGGCCGAGTTGGAGCGTAAGCCGATTCCATTGGTGACGCCTGATCTTGATCCTTCGCTTTCGCTCGATTCGGACTGGCCAGGCTTTCGCGGAGCGAGCCGCGACGGCGTGCTGCGCGACGCCAAGTTCGCTCTCGATTGGAACGAGCGACCGCCGCAAGAGTTGTGGCGCAACAAGATTGGTCCCGGCTGGTCGTCGTTTTGCGTCTTCGGCGATCGAATTGCGACCCAAGAGCAGCGCGGCGCCGACGAGCTAGTCGTCTGTTACGAAGCTCAATCGGGCAAGCCGATCTGGCGATATGCGATTCCCGCTCGTTTTGAAGAGCCGTTGGCGGGCCCAGGTCCTCGGGCGACGCCGACCTATCACGACGGTAAGCTTTATTCGCTGGGGGCTTCGGGCTTCGTCTCTTGCGTCGACGCGATCACCGGCGAAGAAATCTGGCGACGCGATCTCAAAGAAGATGTCGGCGCCAAGACGCCGGAATGGGGCTTTTCCAGTTCGCCGCTGATCGTGGGCGAAACGGCGATCGTCTTTGCCGGCGACCAGCAAGACGACGGAGACGCCGTCGTCGCCTACGACTTGGCGAGCGGCGAACTGGCCTGGAAAAGCGGGCGCGGTTCGCATAGCTACAGTTCGCCCCATCTTGCGACGCTAGCCGGCGTCGACCAAGTGGTGATGCTGACCGATTACGGCGTACAAGGCCTTGCGCCCAGCGACGGTCAAGTTTTGTGGGAACACGAGTGGGACATCAAGCCGGGCAACCGGGTCGTTCAGCCGCAAGTGATCGACGACTCGGTCTATGTCGGCACCGGAATCGGAATGGGCACGATGAAAGTCGACGTCAAACGGGACGCAGACGCCTGGTCGACGCAAGAAGCTTGGATCTCGCGCAATTTAAAACCGTAC
>JBITAD010000372.1:1473-2796 GCA_044439945.1 Blastopirellula sp. JB062 | reverse complement strand
AGGGGGCTTCCTCGTGCGTGAAATTGAGCCAGGGGTCTTCTTCCGCCGTGCTTTCGCGCACGGTGCCCCATTGCCGTTCTGACAGATACGGGCCCCAACGTTTCCAATTCGCCCCGTTTTGACGACGCGACTCGGCCTCGAGTCGTTCCCATTCGGCTTGTGACATGCGTCTTTCGTCCTGGTTGGTAAGCCCTAGTTCGACCGCTTCGCGTCGGCGTTCGCTTCTTTGCGAAACCTTCTTGCGTTATCAGCGCGTCGGCCTGTTCGCCTGCGGATTGGGGCTCTAGGCCGATTTTTTCTTATCGTGCTCTTTCAAATCGTCTAACGACGGCAACTGCTTGCCTTGCAGTTCGTAGACGTATCGTAACACTTCGGCGACGGCCGCGTACTGATCGGCCGGGATCGCCTGATTGACTTCGGCGTCGCGATAGAGCGCCCGGGCCAACTCTTTTCGCTCGACGATCGGCACGTTGTTTTCCAGGGCGATCCGGCGAATGCGTTGAGCGACCAGTCCGGCGCCTTTGGCGACGACCAGCGGGGCCGCCATGTGATAGGGATCGTATTTGAGCGCGATGGCCAATTCGGTTGGGTTGGTGACGACGAAATCGGCCTTGGGGATATCGCTGGCCATTCGTTCCATCGCCAACTGGCGTGCGACTTGACGCCGTCTGGCGATCAGCGCCGGATCGCCTTGCAGCGACTTCATTTCTTCGCGGACCTCTTGCTTGGTCATTTTCAGATCTTGCTCATGCTTCCACCATTGAAACGCGTAGTCGAGCAGGGCCAAAATCACCAGTGCGGCGCCGATCTTCATTGCGGTCCAAAAGGCGGTCGAGAGCAAAAAGCTGGCGATCTCGCCGGCAGAGAGTTCCGCCAGCCCGAGTATGGCGGGCAAGTCGTTATAGATGCTGACCGCCGCGACGGCCGAAACGATCAAGACCTTGATGATGCCGAAGCCGAAGCGGACGAAATTGGCCAGCGCGAACAATCGTCCGAACCCCGACATCGGATTGATTCGTTTGATGTCGAAGGTCAGTTTCTCCGGCAAGAACAGAAAACCGGTCTGCATCAAGTTGAGGACGATCGCCGCCGCAAACATCAACAGCAAGATCGGGGTCAGCACCGTCGCCAAACGCCAGAGAGAGGTCGCGTTTTGATTCATGACCCAACCGAAACTTAGCTCTAGCGGCGGGGCGACGCTTAGCTGCTGGCGGGTGAAGTCGCCGAAAAAATGAAACAGCGCTTGCGAAAAATACATGATCACGCCTAGCGCGATCACCAACATGCCGGCCGACACCAAATCTTGACTTTTGGCGACTTGGC
>JBITAD010000372.1:0-1463 GCA_044439945.1 Blastopirellula sp. JB062 | reverse complement strand
CTGGTCATGGCCCTGCTTGCGCGCTTCGTCGCGCCGGTGCTGGGTCGGTTCCTCTGACTTGTCGTCGTCTTGTTCGGCCATGCTTCGATCTTAAGGAGGAAACATGACGGCTCGATCGATCACCAGTTCGCGAATCTGGTTGACCGTCGGCTCTAACTGATCTTGGAACAGCCAGCCCATCGTGCCGACCGTTAAAAAGACGAACGTCATCAGCAACATCGTGTTTAGACTGAAACCGACGGCGATCAAGTTCAATTGCGGCAACGTGCGACTGATCAGCCCCATGACCAGCACGCCGATCATCAGCGCGACGACGCCCGGAGCGGCCGCTTGCACCCCCAACATAAAACTGGTCGAGAGAGTCGTTACCAATACATGCGCCACCTCAGGCGAAGCCAGCCCGACCCCGGGCGGCACGTCGGCGAAGGTCGACAACAGCGCGGCGATCATAAACCGGTGCCCGCCGACGCAAAAAAACATGGCGACCACGACCATGTCGAACAAGACCGACAGCATCGGCACGTTATCGTCAAACGCCGGATTAAAGACGTCGGCCACCGACATGCCGCCGATCTGACCGAGCAATTGCCCTGTGATTTGAACGCCGGCGAATAAGATGCGCACGCCCAGCCCAAACGAGATGCCGATAAACAATTCGCCGCCCAAGATCACCAGATAGCTCATCCAATGCTCGGGCGTCGGAAATTTTTCGCCCCAAAAGAGCCCGGTAATCATGATCGCCATTGTGACGGCCAGAAAGGCTTTGATCTTCGGCGGGGCGTAGTTGGAACCTAGCATCGGCGCAGTCGCGATCATGCCGCTAATCCGCGTCAGCACGGTGACGAAGATAAACAGTTGATGCAGGGTCGGTTGCAAAAGGGGCAAGCTTTCCACGTTAGCCCCTACGTGCCGATATCACGCGGTTAGCCTCCCATCAGACGATCTGGGATATGCGTGAACAAGGTTTCGGTATAAAGCATTAGCCGTTGCAACACCCAAGGCAAAGCGAGCAGCATCGCAACCGCCATCGCCAACAGTTTGGGAACGAAAGCGACCGTTTGATCTTGAATTTGCGTCAACGCTTGCAACAAGCCGATCAACAAGCCGACCAGCATGCCGACCACTAAAGCGGGAGCTGAGATCCAGAGCGCCACCATCATCGCTTCACGAGTCAAATCTACCGTCGTCGTTACGTCCATCGTCGCTTTCTAATTTTTTAGATCGTCGGTGCGAAACTTTGCAGCAACATACCGACGACCAACGTCCAACCATCGACCAATACGAATAACAACAATTTGAACGGTAACGAAATCATCACCGGCGGCAGCATCATCATGCCCATCGAAATCGTCACGCTGGCGACGACGATATCGAGAATGAGAAACGGCAAATAGATTTGAAAACCGATCAAAAACGCCGTCTTCAACTCGCTGAGGATGAACGCCGGAATCAACGCTTGCAGC
>JBITAD010000371.1:0-2797 GCA_044439945.1 Blastopirellula sp. JB062 | reverse complement strand
TGATGACGAAAGAGATTTCGCAACGTCTCGACGGCGTGAACGATCTGTTGGTGGTCGACGTCGCCGGATTGGATGCGAACTCGACGGTCGACGTTCGTCGCAAGTTTCGCGAGCGTAGCATTAATTTGCTGGTCGTTAAGAAAACGCTGGCGCGACGCGCTTGCGAAGGGACTTCGCTCGGTCCGGCCTTCACCGATATTGAAGGCAGCGCGGCGGTCGTCTGGGGCGGCGAAGACATCGTCGACCTGGCGAAAGAGATCGTCAAGCTGCACGAAGACAAGAGTATGCCGAAGTTCACCGCCAAAGGGGGCGTGATGGACGGCGAGGCTTTAACCCCTGAAAAGATGGTTGAAGTCAGCAAATGGCCCAATCGCGCTGAACAGCTTAGCCTTTTGGTCGGTCAGATTCTTGGTCCGGGACGCACGCTCGCCGCTCAGGTCAAAGGGCCTGGCGCCAAGCTGGCCAGTCAAATTAAAAAGTTGGGCGAAGGGGACGACGAGTAATTTCGTCTTTTCAACCAACTGACCGCACACGGCTGTTACGCCAAACCGTTACGAAATAAACAGACAGCTTTTTATGCTCGGCCGCGGCCAAGCGCTAGATGAGAAAGGATCGACACGAAGATGTCCGAAGAAACTGCCACGATCGAAATTTCGGAAGAATTGAAGACCCTCGGCGATAAGATCGCCACGCTGACCCTAAAGCAAGCGGTCGAATTGGGCGACTACCTGAAAGACGCTCATGGCATCGAAGCTGCCGCTGGCGGCGGCGTCGTGATGGCGGCCGGTCCGGCCGGTCCCGCTGAAGAAGCGGCCGAACAGACCGAATTCGACGTCATCATGACCAGCTTCGGCGGCAACAAGATCTCGGTGATTAAAGCGATTCGCGGCATCACCGGTCTTGGCCTGAAAGAAGCCAAAGAATTGACCGAAGGCGTTCCGAGCAAGGTCAAAGAAGGCGTGTCGAAAGAAGACGCCGAAAAGGTCAAGCAGGAACTGACCGACGCAGGCGCCGAAGTCGAAATTAAGTAGTCGTTTTGCGACTTCTAGATTTAGATTTGTCGGAATCCCTGTTTTCACTTCGACGTCGCCTCCCTTATACTAGAAGGCGACGTCGCGAGGTGTGGTCTTGAATTTAACCGGTTTCTCTACTTTTCTCCTGCGCATGGACGGTTCCCAGGGAGCGGTGCGCGCAGTGAACGGCAGGGAGGGGGCTCAGCTCCACCCGCGGAATGATTCTTGTCCACGCGTGCGTCTTTCACTCCCCCTTTGCTCGCTCGCACGTCTGTCGCCAGGGATTCTGCCCTGCGCGGCGTTCTGCTAGCAGCGCAGTCGTTCGATCTCCGAACTTGCCCAGGAGTAGCAGCGTCCTATGGCTACATCGTACAAGCGACGTCTTGAAACTACGGAAGTTCGTCGTTTCGGTAGCGGGTCGATTTATATGTCGCCCCCCGATCTCACGACAATTCAAACGCACAGCTATACCAAATTTCTCCAGGAGGACTTAGATTCCGACTCGAGAGATCCAGATGTTGGTATCGAAAGCGTGCTGCGCGAGATCTTCCCGATCAACAGCTATGACGGAACGGTCCAACTCGACTATGTCCGTTATGAATTGGGAAAACCTCGCTATACGCCGCAAGAATGTAAGCAACTGCGGTTGACTTACGGTTTGCCGTTTCGAATTTGGCTTCGATTGAATAAAGAAGAGCCGATCGAGGAAGAAGTCTACCTCGGCGACATGCCGGTCATGCTCGGCGGCGGCGAATTTATCATCAACGGCGCCGAACGGGTCGTCGTCAGTCAGTTGCACCGTAGCCCGGGCGTCGACTTTGTCGAAGAAGCGGAAACGACGTCGGATCGTCGTTTGCCCAGTTGCCGCATCATTCCTGAACGCGGTAGTTGGATCGAGATCAATATCACGAAGAAAGATGCGTTTACGGTTCGCATCGATCAAAGCGGTAAATTTGCCGCGACGACGTTGCTGCGTGCGATGGCGCCGGAGTTGAGCGAAGACGCCGCTTTGATCCGCGCTTTCTACGAAACGACCACGGTGCAGGTCAAAGATGGCCGCAGCATCACCAAGATCGAGGGTAAGATCGCGGTCGACGATATCGTTTATCCCATCGATAGCGATCGCGGCGGCGAAATTATCGTCGAAGCGGGGCAAAAGATCAGCCGCAACACGGCGGAATTGATCTGCTCGGTCGGCATTACGGAAGACATCGAGGTGATGGATCCTCCCAAGCACCCGATCATCTTCAATACTCTGGCCGAAGATAACACTTCGAGCCACGAAGAAGCGTTGCTTCGTATCTATCAGCGGCTTCGACCAGGCAACCCGCCGCAGTTGGAAAAAGCGAAAACGCTGTTTGAAGAAAAGTTCTACGACGACAATCGCTATCGATTAGGACGCGTCGGACGCTTCCGTATGAATCGCAAGTTGGGCATTGAGGTCAATGAAGGGGAGCAAACGCTCCGCCCGAGCGACCTGATCAGCTCCATCAAGTACGTCATGTCGATTCTTGACGGAGACGGTACCGCACGCAAAGACGATATCGATCACTTGGGGAATCGTCGCCTTCGTACGATTGACGAATTGGCTTGCGACGAATTGCGAAAAGGCTTCCTGAAACTGCGCCGAACGGTGCAAGAGCGGATGAGCCTGAAGGATGCGGAAGACATGACTCCGCGCAATTTGATCAACCCGAAATCAATTTCTGCGGCGATTGAGTATTTCTTCGGCCGCGGCGAGTTGTCGCAGGTCGTCGACCAGACCAACCCGCTGTCGATGTTGA
>JBITAD010000370.1:0-13094 GCA_044439945.1 Blastopirellula sp. JB062 | reverse complement strand
CCCGTTATGCGTCGCGGGGAGACCTTGGCAAGTCGCTTACGAAGAATGGAAGCGACTGCGCGACAAAAGCGAATACGCCGCCTGGCTGGCCGCCCATGGGTTCTGCGCCAATCACTTCACCGTGCTTGTCAACGCGTTGCAATCGATCGACTCGTTGCAACAACTCAATTCGCTGCTTATCGAGCGAGGATTTCAATTAAACGGCGAAAAGGGAGCGATTCAAGGTTCGCCGCACGACTATCTCGAACAATCGTCGACCGCCGCGCCCACGATCGACGTTCAATTTTCCGACGGCGCCTACGCCGTGCCGGGCTGTTATTTTGAATTCGCCCGCCGGTACCCGCTTCCCAACGGCAAGCTCTTCTCCGGCTTCGTCGCCAAAAGCGCCGACAAAATATTTGAGAGTACCGATAGTCGTAAAACTTGAAAGCGGCTTTAACGAGGCAGCAATCGCTCGTTTTCCAACAATCGCCCCAGCGCGTCGAACGCTTGGTCCGCTTCTTCCGCCAGCTGCGGATCGGCCAAATCGGCGATCGTCAGTTCGTCTCGATAATGCTTCTTAATCCAATCTTGCAAGTGCTGGTGCAACTGCGGCGTCCAGAAAAGATTTTGCGGAACGGCGGCTAACTCGGCCGAGGTCAATACGACCCGCAAACGCAAGCATGCCGGTCCGCCCCCGTTGTGCATACTTTGACGAACGTCGACAAATTCGCAACGACTGATCGGGTTCGCTTCAGTCAACAACCGGTCGATCACTCGCCGAACGGCCGCCGATCGCCGACACTCGGCCGGGCAGACCAGCGTCATCGTCTCATCGACGGCGGTCAGCAGTTGGCTATTAAAAAAATAGGTGCGAACCGCTTCTTCCAACGAAAGCTCCCGCTCCGTCACCAGCAGCGTGATCAACGATCCGCCAAATTTTCGCTCCAACTCTCGCAATACTTCCGCTTGATTCGCAAACGCGCATTCATGCGCCAGATGCACCGACTCGTTGCCGACCGCGATCACGTCGTTATGAAAGACGCCCGCGTCAATCGCGCGACGACTTTGCCGCGCGAAAACGGTCCGTTCCGGCGACAGCCGGTGGGCGGCGGCGATGCGTTCGCAAGCTTCCTTGGTTTGCCGTGCCGGAAATCGCGGCAACGTTTCGTCGGAGTCGTCGGCGGCTCGCCCATACGCGAACAACTCGACGCCCGGCGCCGCATGACGCTGACACAAGCGCGTTTGATTGGCGGCCCCTTCATCGCTCCATTCGTGCCGATCCTCTAACGGCGGATGCACGACGAAATGACGCTCGTCCGCAAAAATCTCTTGCAACATCTTCGTCGTTTGCCGCGTTTCGATCTTTCGATGCGGCATGCTCAACAAATTGGCCGGCGTCAAATGAACGCGCTGATCCGCCGTGTCGGCGCTGGGCGAAACGGTCGCCGCGTTCGCGGTCCACATGGATGACGCGCTATAAGCGACGCTCAGCAGTTCAGGGCGACGCCGGGCGACCTCCTCAATTACGCGGCGCCGCTCGCCGTCGAAACCTTGCTGACGCAAAAAATCGAAATTCGGCCGACGCTGCGGCGGAAACAACGCTTGTCGAACGCCCAATTGCGCCACCGTTTTCATTTTTTCCAGCCCTTCGAGCGCGGCGCGGCGCGGCGACGAACTTTGGTGCCGGTGCGATAACGAGGCGAGATTTCCGGCGGAGAGCCCGCCAAAATGATGCGTCGGTCCCAGCAGGCCGTCGAAATTGACTTCGATCGCGTCGCTCACGACTTCGCTCCTTCTTCGGCCGGGGCCGGCTCCAATCCGGCGATCGGCACATGGCAAAAGTCGACCGCAAAGTAACCCGCCGGCCGATAATTGCCGCTCTGCCCGACCCCGCCGAACGGCAGCCGTCCGCTGGCGCCGGTCGTTGGCAGGTTCCAATTGATCAGCCCGGCTTGAACCTGCCGGCGAAACTGCTCGAAGTCGGAACGCTCGCCGCCGAGCAAACCTGCCGCCAAACCGAAGCGAGTCTGATTCGCCTCGTGAATCGCCGCCGCAAAGTCGTCGACCCGAATGACCTGCAAAAGCGGGCCGAACACTTCTTCATCGGTTCGTGCGCCGCACGCGGTCACGTCGATCACCCCCGGCGAAAGAAAAGCCGCTCCCTTTTCTAATCTTCGACACGCTAACAACGCGGCGCCGCCGGCGTCGACCAACCGCTGCTGCTCGTGCAAAATGCCGTCGACGGCGGCGGAGTGAATCAGCGGCCCGCAATAAGGCTCAGGCGATTCATCCGGCGAGCCGACCGCAAGTTCCGCCGTTTTTTCGATCAGCGCCGACAAGAACTGTTCGCACTCGCCGACCAAGATCAATCGACGCACGCATGTGCAGCGTTGGCCGGTCGTCAGAAAAGCGGAAGCGATCACTTGTTCGATCTTCGCCAGGTTTTTGTCAGGCTCCAACACGACCAGCGGATTATTTCCGCCCAATTCAAGGGCTAACAACACTTCCGGCCGCGGCGCCAACGTCTCGCGCAATTTCAGCCCTGTCGCCAAACTGCCGGTAAAAAACAGCCCGCGCAAGTCGCGATGCTCGGCGACGCTTCTCCCCACCTCGGCCCCGCCAGGCAGCAAATTAAGCGTCCCGGGAGGCAGCCCCGCTTCGTCCCACAACTTGGTCATTATCTCCGCGACCAGCGGGGTCAGTTCGCTCGGTTTAAACAAGACGGTATTGCCGGCCAACAGCGCCGGCACAATTTGACCGTTGGCGATATGAGCCGGAAAGTTATAAGGCCCATACACGGCGACCGTTCCCAACGGACGATACCAAGTGCGCCCCGTCCGACCTTGCAGATCGAGCGTTTCCTGGCTGCGGCGGCGCTGGAAAGCTTCGATCGAAACCTCGATCTTGCCAATCACCGCCGCGACCTCCGAAGCGGCGTCCCAACGAGGCTTACCAACTTCGTTCGAGATCGCCGTCGTCAAAGCTTCGCGATCGCGCGTAACGGCCGCCCCGAACGCGCGCACCATCTCGGCTCGCGACTCCCAAGCGAGATCGCTCCAAGCATTTTGCGCCTGGGCGGCCGCCGCAAACGCGTCGTCGACGTCGTCGCCGCTGGCCGCGCGCCCCGACCACACGACTTGATCGTTGGCAGGGTTACGCGATTCCAGCAGTTCGCCTTGCCCTGCTCTCCACTCTCCGCCGATCAGCAACATCGCTACTCTCCGGGGCGCAAATTGACGAAACGTACCGAATCACCAGGCTCAACCGCCAACGACGTCGCCAACGCGCGTTCGAGGATCAAGCCTCCCTCCGTCTTTATCAGATAACCGCCCGCAGCCCGAAACGAGCGATCGACGGTCGTCGCCACGCAATGCCGGCTGGCGTCGCGCCCGGCGAGATCATCTCCAATCTCCGAGACCACCGCGACCTCGCTTTCGCGAACCGCACGAATCTCTTCGCGTCGACATTGCAAGACGGGCCCCGCCTCAAAAATATCGACCAAATCGTTCAGTCGCAAACCTTCGCGTTCCAGCATTTTACGAGCCGGCACGGTCAACGGATGAACCTGACCGATCGAAGCTTGCGCCGCCTCCGACAACAACGCGACGTAGATCGGGTGTCGCGGCATCAGCTTATCAATAAACTCTTTATTCACCAGGCTCAACATATCGGCGTTCGGAAAGTCGATATCGAAGAAATGACTTCCCAACGAGTCCCAAAACGGACTGTCGCCCCCTTCGTCGATCACCCCGCGCATTTCGGCGATCACTTCCGCTTCAAACAACTGGGGATAATTCGCCATGAATAAAAAGCGGCATAACGAAAGAACGCGACCGGCGCCGGCGCCCCGAAAATCTCGATGCAAAAACAAGCTGCCGATTTCGGTCGGCCCGTCATGCTCGCGCAGTAAAGAAAGCACTTGATGCTCGCACCGCAAACCGAGCGTTTCCGATTCGTGCACTTCCGTTTTCAATTGATACGCGTAAAACGGCTTAAAACCGCCGACCTTCGGCACGATGCCGCAAGTGCCGACGACTTGCCGCGCGTCGGTCGCTTCCATCACGAACAAAAAAAGTTCGTGCCGTACCGAATCGTCGTCGAGCCGCGTAAACGAATGCACGCTCTGCCGCACCCGCTTTTCCATCAGCGCTTCGTCTCGCGGCAAAGTCGTCAGCCCCGTCGCGGTCAATTGCGCAAGGCCGTTCAATTGCTCTAAATCGTCGAGTCGCACCGGGCGAACGACCAGCGGCGATTGCCGGCTCATGCTTCACCTCCGTCGGCTTGCGAAGCGTCGATTCGTAACAACGTTCGCTCCACCAAATCGCAGACCGAATCAATCTCTTCGTCGGCGATCGCTAATAGCGACGGCAAAAAACGAATCCGAGTCGGCGCTGCGCCGGCCGCGAAAGCGATGACCCCCGCCGCGTAAAGCTCGAACAATACCTGCTTCGCCATCTCGCTAGAACCGTCAAACGCCGTAAACGCGATCATGCCGCCGACGCCCCAGGGGCCCGAGATAATTTGGGGACGCCGTTTCCGCAAAGCTTCAAATCGCTCGCGAAAACGACGATGCACCTCGGCGTTGCGGCCTGATTCTCCGAAGTAATCCCCCTCGTCCAACTGCCGCAGAATGTAGTTCGCCGCCAACAGCGCACTGGTCGAAGAGGTAAACGTCTGGCTCAGCAAGCCGGGTTTCGGCTTCAATTTTTCGTGAAACAGCGTCGCGCAAACTTGCGTCATTTTGCCGACCGTCGCCACGTCGACGTATTCGTCTAGCTGCAACATCTGAAAGGCGAACGGCGCATGCGTCCGCCCGAAAGTTTGAATTTCGTCAAAATAAATCGGCACGTTCGCTTGCCGCAATTCTTGGCAAAGCGCCGTAAAAAATTCGCGCGGCGCCGTCCGGTATCCGCCTTCGCCTTGCACGAGCTCCATCATAAATCCGCAATGCGCGTCGGGGTAACGGGTCAAATGCCGACGTAACGTTTCGACCGCATTCCGCAAGCTCGCTTCCGGCTGATCGAGATCATAAAACGGAACGAAGTCGACCGGAATCGTCGCCGGAACACCGGCCCGATACTGCGGGCGATCGGTCACTTGCGACAACACGATCGACCGTCCGGCGAATGCGTTGTCGAACGCCAAAATCCGACTGGCGCCGCGACGATGTTGAAAGAGAATCTTCAACGCATTTTCGTTCGCCATCGCGCCGCTAGAAGTTAAAAAGCAGTGATCGATCGAGGCGCCTTGCCGGCGCGCCAGTTTCACCAACCGGCGACAAACCTCCAACGACTCCCGATTTTGCTGCAAGTTCCCTTGCATCACCGTATCTTCGAGCGCGGCGTCTATCTGCAGATCAAGCAGTTGGGGGTGATTATGTCCGCACGCATGCACGCCGATTCCCGTGATCATGTCGTATTTGACGCCGCCGTTGGCCAGTTCGACCAAACTGCCTCGTCCGGCGCCGCTCCCTAAAAAGGGATAATACAGCGCGCCGCCGCGCAGCGCGGCGAACTCGGCGAGCATCGCGTCGTATTCTTCGCGCAATTCCGGCAACGACTCGCGCGGCGCAAGACTCGCGGTTTGCTCGGTCAACGCCTCGCGAAGCAGTCGTTTCGCTTCGGCGACTCTAGGGTCAAAACGTAATCGTTCGGCTACCAATTTTGCAGATTCCATGCCTGATCTCCGGTGCGTTTGAAGCCATGGTTAATTATACGCAGCGGCGGCGCAAACGACGGCGAAACCTTTTTGACGTTACGTCGCTTGACTTTGAGCGATCAATAGCGACGTCGTTAATTTGGCCCGCTCGACCAAACTGTCGCGCCACATAAACTCTTGAAAAGAATGAATGTTTCCGCCGCGAACTCCCAACGTGTCGACGTTCGGCACGCCCAACGCCGACAAGCGGTTGCCGTCGCATACTCCGCCTGATCTTTCCCACTGCAACTCCAGCCCTAGCGCTCTGCCGCACTCGCGTATCTGTCTAAGAAGCCGCTCATGGTTTGCGTCTAGCAATTTAGGAGGCGCTGAAAATCGACCATCGAGCGAGAGCGTTATTCCTTCCGCCGGGTCGGCCAGCAATGCGTCGAGCGCGGCTTGAATCTCCGTTTCCAACTCTGGCAGCGGATAGCGAACGTTGAAACGTACGACCGCCGCATCCGGCACCACGTTATAAGGCGCGCCTCCGTCGATGCGAGCCACGTTGATCGTGACCCCGGGCCAACGGCCGTTCAGTTGATGCAACTGTTGGGCGACACCGGCGGCGGCGGCGACCGCGTTGCGTCCATGTGCGAATTCGCGCCCGGCGTGCGCCGATCTTCCCCGTGCGATAATCGAGAAGTTGCCCGAACCGCCTCGGGCGCCTACCAAATTTCCATTGGGCAAACTCGGCTCGTACAACAACCCGAAATCGGCCCCGGTCGCATGCTGGGCGAACAAAGCGGCCGAAGCGGGAGAGCCGATCTCCTCATCGGTATTTAACAACACTCGCCATCCCAGCCGCCGCTCGGCCTGATCGGCCGCATAGCGTTCGTAGGCAAGCAGCGCATACAGCATCACCACCAACCCGCCCTTGGCGTCTGCGACTCCCGGCCCTTCGATCCGCTCGGCGGCGCTGCGCACCGCTTGAAAGGGCGAATCGACCGGATAAACCGTATCCAGATGAATCGACAACACCGCCTGCCGCGGCGCCTGAGCGCCTCGCGTCATCAACAACGCGTCTCCCAACGGCAACTCGCTGAATCGTCCCAACGCGTTGACTTCCTGATACGGAGAGACCGGCAGCGCGCGTATCTCGTCAGCGATCGGCTCGAATCGAGCGGCGACCAATTTCGCGACCTGTTCGACCCCTGCCAAATGAAAGGTGCCGGAATTGATCGAAGCCCATTCGATCAACGTCGCTTCCATGGCGGCCTGTTGCGCGTCGAGCCAATTTAGCGTCGCTTCCATTCGCCATTCTGTCGTGGGTAAGAGGTCGTATCGAACCAAACGAAGACCGCCGTCGCCCAACCGACGGTCTACGGCTTCGTCAGTCTAATATCGCAAACCGCCGCCGACATTGCTAAAGAAATTGGGCGATTGTCGGTTGAGTCCCCAGCCGACCCGTACCCCGACCTCCAGGTTGGGCGTGACCAAATAATGGATACCGGGACTAAAAAAGTGTTGAACGCTTTCGGCTTCGCGCCCTTCGGTAAAGGCTCCGAAATATTCGGCGTGCGCTTTCCACCGCTCGCCGACGGGCGCCTTGATTACGGTCGAAGGCGACCAAACGCCGTAATGATCTTCCTCTGAGCTATCGACGCCGTAACGCAACGCCGAGTCCCACTCCCATCCGTTACGCCATATCCAACCTCCGACGTAGGCGGCCGAAAAGCTGCTATCGTTCGCAGGGCCGCTGGTCGGCGTATAACCTTGAAGCAAAACCGAGCTTTGCGGGGTCCAGCCGCATTGTTCGGTCAACCAAACCTTGGCGCCATACAGCAAGCGGCTCTCGCGTTCGATCTCGGCCTCGTCGACGATGTCGTCCGGCACGTTGCCCGAGACGGGATTGCCCGCGCCCCCTACTTCGTAGTTCCAGCCCAACCGCAGTTCCACCGTTTCGCTGACGCCGATCCGCGCCAACAACTCCGGAAAACTGTGCGTCTCGGCGACGTCGCGATTGTCAACCAGCGTATACGCCGATTCGACGACGGTCCGCCCGTACCCGACGACCGAAGTCGACGGCGTAAACGAATCGCGGTCGGTGACGATCTCGTCCGCTTCGCCCCCTTCTTCCGTCTCGTCGCCCGCAAACGCGCGTTCGGCGACGCTCTCTTGCGGAAATTGGGCTCGCGCCACGCTCAGCATCGCAGGCAAGCTCACCAGCGCGATCCATGCGAGAGTCCGATTCATTGCCTTACGAAGCCTGCGACCTAATACGAAGGGAACGTCCCGTAATCCTACAATCGGCCCCTTTCTGACGGCGACCTAAATCGTTCAATGCGGAAATACCAACTTCGCCCTCTACCTGCGTAACGTCGCTAGCGTCTCCAGTTCGGCGGTTCCCAGCGAAGCCGATTCAGCAATTCGCCCTTCGAAAAGAACAAAGCTCGCAAACGCCTTATTTCAAAGCGTTTGCGAGCTCCATAAAAATCAAAGCGGAGGCGGAGGGATTCGAACCCCCAACGGTTGCCCGCGACGGTTTTCAAGACCGCTCCCTAACCATTCGGCTCGCCTCCAGGGCGCCCAGAGTCGGCGACAGCGCCGCTTTGGAAGCGATACAATGTATCGCCGAAACGGCGTGTTGTCAACGCAACCCCACGCTCCGTAATAGGTTACAGCAGATACGGTTGCGCTTTGCCCTTTCTCTCGGAAAGGACCCCGGATATCGTCCTGCGGTTCGCATGGCTCGCCAGGGCGGTTGTTGACCTAAATGTCGTCAAGCGTTATCTTTATTCGTTTACTACGACATCAACTACCCCTATATACAGTGTTTGAGGAGAATCGCGTGCCTGTTATTAGCGAGCGTGGCAAAGAGCTAAAACGTCGCCGTCATCGCCGAAAAGCGTATTCGAAGTTCAAAGCGATTCTTGCTAAGAATCCTTCCGGCGAAATGAAAGCCCGCATCGCTGAAAAGCTGCGCCGCATGACTCCCTCGGCCGAATTGCTGATCAAAGAGTGGAAATTGGTCGGTTAAGACCAAGCGTGCGGCCGCCGCAGGGCGAACCTCACCCATCTAAAAAAAGCCCCGGCAAGCTTGCCGAGGCTTTTTTGATGCGCTTCGCTGATTCGATCGCCCAGGGTCAACCGCCCGTCGAGTCAGGCACAAAACGTCGGAACTGGAAAGCCCCGTCGACATAATCGACGGCGACCCCTTCTCCCTCGTTGATGGCGCCCTTCAAAATCTCGGTCGCCAGCGCGTTTTGCAACTGATTCTGAATCACGCGTTTCAAGGGGCGCGCCCCAAACGCCGGGTCGTATCCTTCCGCCGCCAACTCGTCTTTGGCGGCCGGCGTCATCTGCAACTCGATGCCGTTCTCTTGCAACTGCTTGGCCAGAAAACCAAGTTGGATTTCGACGATGTGCCGCAGTTGCGTTTGCGATAGAGGCTTGAACACGATCGTTTCGTCGACCCGATTCAAAAACTCCGGCAAAAAGTGAGTGCGCAAACTGGCCTGCGCCGCTTCCCGCACTTCTTCGTCAGTTCCTCCCTCGGCCGTGATTTGCTGAATCGCTTGACTGCCGATGTTGCTGGTCATCACGACGATCGTATTCGTAAAATCAACCGTATGACCATGATTGTCGGTCAAGCGTCCGTCATCTAAGACTTGCAGCAAAATGTTAAAGACGTCTCGGTGCGCCTTTTCGATCTCGTCTAGCAAGATCACGCTATAAGGGCGTCGACGAACCGCTTCGGTCAGCTTGCCCCCTTCTTCATAACCGACATAGCCCGGAGGCGCCCCAATCAATCGACTGACGGCGTGCCGTTCCATGTACTCGCTCATATCGATCCGAACCATCGCCTGCTCGTCATCAAACAAGATTTCGGCCAACGCTTTGCAAAGTTCGGTTTTTCCGACGCCGGTCGGCCCCAGAAAAATAAACGAGCCGATCGGCCGATTGCTCGCTTGCAGCCCGCTCCGACTTCGACGAACCGCATTGGCGACCGCTTCGACCGCTTCGTCTTGGCCCACCACGCGCTGATGCAGGCGTTCTTCCAATACCAACAGTTTCGCCCGCTCCGATTCGATCATCCGCGTGACCGGAATGCCGGTCCACTGGCTGACGACCTCGGCGATTTCTTCTTCAGTCACTTGCTCGCGCAGCAACCGCCGCTCCCCCTTTTTCTCTTCGCCTTGGGCGGGCTCGTCGGTATCGACCTCGGCGTCCATTCGCTCGGTCAAGGTTTCGCGTTTCTTCTGCAACTCGTATAGCTGCTGATACTCGGCTTCCGACACCGGCGCGCCCATGGCCTGTTTTTCTTGAATCGACGCGTGCAATTGCGAAAACTGCAAGTCGAGCTGGGCCAGTTCCTGACGAACTTTGGTCACGTCGCCCAGTCCCAGCTTCTCCGTTTCCCATTGTTCGCGCAGCGACGCCAACTGCCGCCGCAGCTCGGCCATCTCGGTCTGAATCTCGCCGCGTCGTTCGACGGCCGACTCTTCGGTCTCTTCGGCCAGTTGACGATCGGCCAGCTCTAACTGCGTCAGTTGACGCTGCACGGCGTCTATCTCGCCGGGAACGCTTTCCATTTCGATGGCCAATCGGCTCGAAGCTTCGTCGACCAGATCGATCGCCTTATCAGGTAAAAAACGATCGGTAATGTATCGATCGGAAAGCCGAGCCGCCGCCACCAACGCCGAGTCTTTGATCTTCACCCCGTGGTGCGCTTCGTAACGGGGCTTCAGCCCTCGCAAGATGGCGATCGTATCGTCGACCGACGGCTCGCCGACATAGACCGGCTGAAAACGGCGCTCTAGCGCGGCGTCTTTTTCGACGTACTGACGAAACTCGTCAAGCGTCGTCGCCCCAATGCAGCGCAACTCGCCCCGCGCAAGCGCCGGCTTTAACAAGTTCGCCGCATCGGCGCCCCCTTCCGCTTTGCCCGCGCCGACGACCGTATGCAGCTCGTCGATAAACAACACCACGTGCCCGTCGCTGTCTTGCACCTCTTTCAAGACCGCTTTCAAGCGTTCTTCAAACTCGCCGCGAAACTTGGCGCCGGCGACCAACGCGCCCATATCCAACGCGACGATCCGCTTATTCTTCAAGCTTTGCGGCACGTCTCCTTGCACGATGCGCAAGGCCAACCCTTCGGCGATCGCCGTCTTGCCGACGCCGGGCTCGCCGATCAACACCGGGTTATTTTTGGTGCGGCGCGATAAGACTTGAATCGTTCGCCGGATCTCTTCATCGCGGCCGATCACCGGATCGAGCTTGCCTTGATTGGCGCGCTCGACCAGGTCGATGCCATATTTTTCTAAAGCTTGAAACGTCGATTCAGGATTTTGATCGGTCACTCTCGCGCTGCCGCGCACCGACTGCAACGCCGCCAACACCTCTTTGTCCGAGACGGCGTTGACCTTCAAGATTTCTTGCGCGGCGCTCTTCACCCGAGTTAGCGCCAACATCAAATGCTCGGTCGAGACGAAATCGTCTTTCATCACGTCCGCTTCGCGCTGCGCCGCTTGCAACACTTGATCGAGTTCGGACGACAAGTTCGGAGCGCCGGCGACGCCCGAAACTTTCGGCAATCGCCCCAGCTCCGAATCGACCAGTTCCATAATCTGCCGCCGGTTGGCGCCGATCTTCTCTAACAACGGTTTGACGACTCCATCCGCTTCGCGCAGCAGCGCGGCGAGCAAATGCAGCGGCGTAAGTTGCGGATTGCCGGCGTCCAGCGAAATCGACTGGGCGCTTTGCACCGCTTCTTGAGCTTTCAGCGTGAATTTATCGAATCGAATCGCCATCGTCCTCGCCTCCTATCTGAAATCTGCGCGTACTGGCGGCGCAGTTATTTTGTACATGACGGACGGCGAAAAATCGCCGCAAAAAAAAGAGAACGCCCGGCCAGTGAAAATGGGCGCCGCGCCGGCGTCGAGAGAAATGAGCCCGGCCTGATCCGACCGAAATCGGCTGGGGACGCTCAAGCGTCCCCAGCGTCGTCGATTTCGTGCAGCTTAGTCCTTCTTCACTTCAAACTCGGCGTCGATCGCATCGTCGTCGCCCGAATCGCTCGCCGCATCGGCGTTCGCCGCTTCGCCCCCGGCTTCGCCGGCAGGTCCGCCTGCCGCGCCAGCGCTTTCGTACAACACTTTGCTGACCGCGTGCGAAGCCGCTTCCAGTTCGGTAATCGCCGACTTAATCGCGTCGACGTCTTCGCCCTTGGCCGCTTCGCGAGTTTTCTCAATCGATTGTTCCAGCGGTTGCTTGTCGCCGTCAGAGAGTTTTTCGTCGTTCTCTTTGATCAGTTTCTCAAGCTGGAAGCACATCGATTCGGCTTGGTTGCGCAAATCGGCCAATTCGCGTTTCCGCTTATCTTCGGCGGCGTGCTCTTCGGCGTCTTTTTGCATCCGTTGAATCTCGTCTTCCGACAAGCCGGAAGATTGCTCAATCTTCACGTGCTGCTCTTTGCCCGTGCCGATATCTTTCGCCGACACGTTCAAAATGCCGTTTTGATCGAGATCAAATTTCACTTCAATCTGCGGCATGCCGCGCGGAGCCGGCGGAATTCCATCCAGATTGAACTGACCCAGCAAACGGTTGTCTTCCGCCATCGGGCGTTCGCCTTGGAAAACGCGAATCGTCACCGCCGATTGATTGTCTTCCGCCGTCGAGAAGACCTGCTTCTTTTCGGTCGGAATCGTCGTGTTCCGCTCGACCAGCTTCGTGAAAACGCCGTTCAACGTTTCGATACCAAGCGAAAGCGGGGTCACGTCTAACAGCAGCACGTCTTTGCGATCGCCCGACAGCACGCTGCCTTGAATCGCGGCGCCGGCGGCGACCACTTCGTCTGGGTTGACCCCCTTGTGCGGATCTTTGCCAAAGATCTTTTTGACCATCTCCTGCACTTTAGGAATCCGGGTCGAACCGCCGACCAACACGACCTCGTCGATGTCGCTCGACTTCAGGTTGGCGTCGGACAGCGCTTTTTCGACCGGCACCCGGCAACGCTGAATCAAACCGTCGGTCAGCTCTTCAAACTTCGAGCGGCTGATCGGCATTTGCAAGTGCTTGGGACCCGACGCGTCGGCCGTAATAAACGGCAGGTTGATGTCGGTTTGAGCTTGCGAACTCAGCTCTTTCTTCGCTTTTTCGCACGCTTCTTGCAAACGCTGCAAAGCCATCGTGTCGTTACGCAGATCGACGCCGTGCTCTTTCTTGAACTCGTCGGCGACGTAGTGGATCAGCTCTTCGTCGAAGTCGTCGCCGCCCAAGTGCGTATCGCCGTTGGTGCTGATCACTTCTAAAACGGTTCGCTCTCCATCTTCTTCGCCTTCCGGGGGCGAAACTTCCAAGATCGAGATATCGAACGTACCGCCGCCCAGGTCGAACACGGCGATCTTCTCGCTCTTTTGTTTCCCCAGCCCATAGGCCAACGCGGCGGCCGTCGGTTCGTTGATGATCCGGGCGAC
>JBITAD010000369.1:0-2801 GCA_044439945.1 Blastopirellula sp. JB062 | reverse complement strand
CACGAAGGGGTCGATCCCGAGCTTGGTTTCAGTCTACTGCTCGAACGCCACGGCGTATGCAATGCAATCACTACTTACGAACAGCAATTCAGCGGTTTGCCGCCGGCGCGGCAAAAACCGTTGGCCACGAAGTTGCTCAAGCACCTGCATGAAGAGTTGCTCGCTTCAGTGAAAGCGGATATCGCTCACCAAGAGGGCGCCGAACCGACCGAGCCGACTCTGGCGGAAATGATCGAGCATCGCGATTGGCTCCTTAGCACCGGCGGATACCATGTCGACGCCAGTCATTTGGCGGCGACGGTCCGCTTCGCCCGCACCCTCGACGACCCGGAGCTTGTCCGCATGGCGCTTGATTTAACCGCGTACGGAAAACGACTTGATCCGCAGTTGCAGTACGAGCAGCCGGTTCCCTTCGTCGAGACGTATCCGCATAACGCTCTCTTCTTTCAAGCGATCTTGGGCGAAAATTATGACGAAGCGATGCGACACTTTCGCGAGAAAGCGGAAACGAGCGATATCCGTCGCGAAGGTTCGTTGGCGATTGAAACCTACATCTCGCTCTTGGCGCGCACCGGGCAAGCTAGCGCCGCGCTCGACGCCGCCCTACGGATGATTCCTGAAGGAGTCCATACGATCGGCATCGCCCCGACGTTGGTCGAGCTTTCCAATGCGTCAGGCGATTACGAAAAACTGGCCGAGTTTTGCCAGAACCGTAACGACATGCTCGGTTTTATCACAAGCTTGCTGCAAGCGCAACAGCGAACGGACTGACGCCGCTATTTGCGATCGAGCGGCAAGGCGCCGTTCCAGTTTTCGGCCGGCGCGTCTCCCGTTTGGGCGATGAACTTTTCTAGCAATTGTCGTAACGGATGCCCTGCACCGGTGCGACGGAAAGCTTCGAGCGCACTGGGCCAGTCGCCGCGATCAAAAGCGACCAGCGCCGGTTCCATTTCCGCGAATTTGGCCGGCTCGTCGCTTGCCGACAGCGCGTACAGTTCGGTCGCTTGTTCCATGCCGGCCGGCTGAACTTTCAATAAACGCTCGAAACGTAAGTCTCCGCTTGCGCCCGCTTGAGCGGTCGCGGCGTCGACCAACGCCGGCGCCGCGAATTGCTTGCTTAAACTTTCTAGCCGCGCCGCAAGATTAATCGGCGGACCGAGCGCGGTTACTTTGACCTGGTCTTGGCTGCCGATCTTGCCCGCCACGGCGCTGCCCGAGGCGATCCCAACCCCAACTCGATAGCGTCCGTCGCGGTCGGCCGCTTGCAATATCTGCAGCGCCGCGCGACAGGCGGCCGCCGCGTCATCCGGTTTGGCGACCGGCCAACCCCAAAAACCCATCACCGCGTCGCCATGAAAATCGCCGATCACCCCGCCATGATCGAGAATCGCCGTGGTCATCATGCCGATGGCGTCGCTCACTTCGGCGAGCAATTGCAGCAGGCGATCGCGCTGGATCTCGGCGCGACGACTGAAGCCGCGCAAATCGCAAAACAACGCCGTGACGTCGGCGATCTGCGGTTGCAGCAACGCTTCCCAGTCGTCGCGGTCGAGCAACTGCTGCAAGCTGGGCGAAAAAAATTGAGCGAACGACGCATGTCGCTTTTGCAATTCGCGGGCGTTCGACAAGTTGCCGTAGGTCGCCGCGGCCAACAGCGCGAACTTGAGATCGTCTTGCAACGTTTCAACTTCGGTCGCTTGGCCGGCTAGCCGCGGTCCGACGCCGGAGACGTATAACATCGACGGGAGCGAGCCGATCGGTGCGCCTAAGGCCCATTCGGCATGCGGGTCGACCGTGATGCCGTCGTCGCGTTCTTCTTCTTTTTCCCAAACATGGATCGTGCATTCGCGCTGCTGCAAGGTTTGCAATATCAGCTTTCCGCTAGGCGTCATCGGCGACGCCTCTTCTCTCAGACGAATCGCCGTCGTCACGATCGGATCGCCCCGCTTGGTAAAGATGGCCGCACTTCTGGCGTGCGGAATTCCGTTTAAGACGACCTCCAGCGTGCGCGCCGCCAACTGCTCGTCGCTGGTCGCGGCCGAGACTTCGCTTGCCAGTTTCGAGATGGCGTCGATCCGCTCGCCGGCGACTCGAAACGGGGCCGCTTGCAACCGAGAGGGCGCCAACGTCACCTCGGCTTGCGGACTCGGCGAATCAAGCGTGGGGTCGATCTCGTGCGGAACGACATGAAACTCGGTCCGGCCGATCACGAAATATTGTTGCGGGGCCACTCGCAGCGATTCGGTCGCTCGTCCTTGAAAAAAAATCGGATTGGTCGCCGTCGCTAAGCGACGCACCTGCAGCGATTCGCCGTCCCATGTCGCCTCGGCGTGCTGCGACGATATCTTGACGTCCCAAGATGCGGCGAGCGGTTCGGTTTTGCGACCGATCAAAAAAGTGCGGTCCGTTTCTAGCGGAAGTCGCGCGCGGCGATTTGATTGCGTATCGCGGACGAATAGGTCGAACATCATGTCGCAAACGCCGAAAAGGAACAAACAGGCAGACTGTGGTGATTCAACATAGCAAACTGGCGCTACTTTCGCGGAGATCTGGCCGAGCAAGACGTTTGGCGCCAATTTTCGCTATTTTACGCCGGATGGTTCGAAGAGGCGTTTTTTTAGAATACAAAGATTGAAAGACAGTTAGGAAATGAGTATAAAAGATTGATAGATTGGGTTCGTGCAATTGGAATGGCCTGCAAGTATCGATACTTCAAAGATCGACGTTGTTACTTTTGGGCCGCTGCACGCTGGGCCGCCGGCGCATTCGGTCGTAGGAAACGAGACGCGGGACCGCGGGAC
>JBITAD010000368.1:362-2806 GCA_044439945.1 Blastopirellula sp. JB062 | reverse complement strand
GCACGTAATTGCCGGGAATCCCATGGCAGATCACTTCGTTGACGCTGGTACACGAACTTTTAGGAAATCCGTGATAACCCAAACAAGCCGGGACGTGTCCATGATCGAGGGTGTATTCGTGAATCAGGCGATCGATTTCTTCGGTCGTCACGCCGGGCTGGACCTGGGGACGAATAAAATCCATCAATTGGGCGTTAAATTTACCCGCGATTCGCATCGCGTCACGATCGGTATCGACCAGTCTCAAGTTCCTACGACCATCGAGCATGAAGGAAAGCCTTCCGAGTTATGCAGTACGAGAGCGAAAATAAACGTCGCACAGGCCCAGCGACGCATCTTGGAGATATGAAGAAGTTTAACAACGCAAAGGCCGTCAGCCTACGCACCGAGCCAGTTTTCTGCCGTTAAATCGGCCAACCGCCGACCGAGTCGACCTATTTTTCGGTCGCTGCCGATTCTATCGAGAGCGCGACCGTCGATTGCGAGAAATGGAGCAAAGAACTAGAATTACCGCTTTCTTGGCCGTCAACGAAAGCTGAACGAAGACAACAGCTTACGTTTCCGCCTGTCGCCGCTTCTTTCAATCCGTAATAGACCGATGCCACGCTACAATCCCGCCGAAATCGAACCGAAATGGCAACAATATTGGGACGAACATCGCACCTTTGCGACTCCTGAAATGCCATCTGGCGAAAAGATGTACGTGCTGGACATGTTCCCCTATCCCAGTGGAGAAGGGCTGCACGTCGGTCACCCCGAGGGGTACACGGCCACCGACATCGTTTGCCGCTTCGCTCGCATGCAAGGCAAGTGCGTGCTGCATCCGATGGGGTTTGACGCCTTCGGCTTGCCCGCGGAAGAGTACGCCATCAAAACCGGCACGCCGCCGCGCGTGCAAACCGAGAAAAACATCGCCAACTTTACGCGTCAGTTGAAGATGCTCGGTTTTAGCTACGACTGGGATCGCCAGATCGCGACGACCGACGTCGACTATTTTCGCTGGACGCAATGGATCTTTTTGCAGGTCTACGATACTTGGTACGACCGCGAGCAGCAGAAAGGGCGACCGATCGCCGAACTGCCGATTCCGCCGGAAGTGACCGACCAAGGCGCCGATGCGGTTCGCCAATATCAAGACGAGCATCGCCTGGCCTATTTGCACGAAGCGCCCGTCAACTGGTGCGCGGCACTGGGGACGGTGCTGGCCAACGAAGAAATTATCGACGGCAAAAGCGAGCGGGGCGGTCATCCGGTGCAGCGAATTCCGCTCAAACAGTGGATGATGCGAATCACCGACTACGCCGATCGTTTAGAACGTGATCTGGATGATTTGGATTGGTCCGACGGCATTAAAGCCCGGCAGCGCAATTGGATCGGACGCAGCACCGGCGCCGAGGTCGATTTTTATCTCGGCGCGCAAGTGTCGTTTGAAGCCTGGAAAAAAACGCGAGCCGGCGCCGGGTTCCCTCGCAAACCGGGCGACGACGTTCTGCGAGTTTATACGACGCGCCCCGATACGCTGTTCGGCGCGACTTATATGGTGATTGCGCCGGAGCATCCGCTGGTCGAGACGCTAACCACTGCCGAGCAAGCCCCCGCCGTCCAAGCCTATTGCGACAAGGCCGCAGGCAAAAGCGACCTGGAGCGAACCGAACTGGCCAAAGAAAAGACAGGCGTTTTCAGCGGATCGTACGCGATTAATCCGGTCAACGGAGCGCAAACGCCGATCTGGATCGCCGACTACGTGCTGATCAGCTACGGCACCGGGGCGATCATGGCGGTGCCTGCCCATGACCAACGCGACTTTGAATTCGCCCAAGCGTTTGACATCGACGTGATTGCGACGGTCGACCCGGGAACGGCCGAAGGAGTCGATCGAGCCGCCGTATTGGCGGGCGAAGCTTGCTCGACGGTCGACGGAATCGCGATCAACTCAGGCGCATACGACGGTTTGACGACCGCCGAGTTCAAAACGAAAATCGCCGCCGATCTGACGACCGCCGGTTGGGGGCGGACCGCCGTCAATTACAAACTGCGCGATTGGCTGTTCAGCCGGCAACGATTTTGGGGCGAGCCGTTTCCGATTTTGAAAGAGCTGGACGAAAACGGCCGGCCCAACGGCAAAGTATTGCCGGTTCCGGCTGAGCAATTGCCGGTCAACTTGCCGCATCTGGAAGACTTTAAGCCGATCGGAAGACCGGAGCCGCCGTTAGAAAAAGCGCCGCACGATTGGCTTTATCCAGTGATCGACGGAGTGAAGTATAAGCGCGAAACCAACACCATGCCGCAATGGGCCGGGTCGTGCTGGTACTACTTGCGGTTTATCGATCCGCGCAACGATCAAGCGTTGGTCGATCGCGAGAAAGAAAAAGCATGGATGCCGGTCGATCTGTACGTGGGAGGCGCCGAACATGCCGTGTTGCACCTGTTGTACGCACGATTTT
>JBITAD010000368.1:0-352 GCA_044439945.1 Blastopirellula sp. JB062 | reverse complement strand
TGCTATTTGATCGCGGCGTGGTCAGCACGTCGGAGCCGTTCCAAAAGCTCGTCAATCAAGGAATGATCTTGGGCGAGTTGGAGTATACCGGCTATCAAACGAGCGACGGTCGCTGGGTTTCGCACAATCGTACGAAGACCGACGCCGACGGCGCCCGGATCGAAGCGAAGACGAAAGAGCCGGTAACGGCCGTCAAATTAGACCCCGAAGCGGTGGTCAAACAGGGCGACTCGTTCGTTTTGAAAGCGGACGACAAGGTGAAGATCGACGCCCGAGCGATGAAAATGTCGAAGAGTCGCGGCAACGTGGTCAACCCGGACGTGGTGGTGCAAGAGTTTGGCGCCGACAGCTT
>JBITAD010000367.1:0-2808 GCA_044439945.1 Blastopirellula sp. JB062 | reverse complement strand
ACCATGGGGGTCGACGATTCGATCCGCGCGATTCAATGGATCGCCCCAAAACAAGTCGTGCCGGCTCATTACGATACCTGGCCGCCGATCGCTCAAGACGCCGCCGCTTGGGCCGAGAAAGTTAATAACGAAACCGACGCAACGCCCCATACGATCCAACCGGGCGAAAAGATCACGCTAGGTTGAGACAGCGCTGCGACAAGCTTTCCATCTCGCGATAGATTGCGTTGGCTCCCTCAAGCAGGTCGCGATCAACCTTTTCGTTGATCGTGCGATTTTTGTTCTCTAACACGTCGACATCCGCAGGCAATTCGGCGTCGACGTCGGCCAGCTCGGCAAGTTTTTTCCAGCGAATCGCTCGCTCGGCGCATAAGCTTTCGTAGCCGACCCAAACGACGTTCGGCGGCGCATTCCGCAACAGGTTGCGATAACAAATCGTCCAGTTTTCCAACCAATACTCTAAGCAATCTCGATCGGCCCAACGCCTCGGCGTTTCGTCAAACTGGAACGGTCGGTGATCGGCGCCAAATTCGTGATGGCCGAGCCATTGCATGTATTGCAGCGCAAACGGATCTTGCTGATGCATCTTTAAAAAACGGCGATGCTGCCGACGCAACGATTCGGCTTGCGATATCGGATCGCGAAACGGAATCAGCAGCAATGCGTCGGGAAAGGCTTGTCGAACGCTCGCTAGACGCAGGACGTTATTGTTGTTTTTCGAGAGATAGCGTTGCGATTCGGACGAGGCTAAGATCAAGCCGACATACGTCTGAAATTGCGCGATCGTCTCGCTCGGTAATTCGACTTGCCGCAGCGCATCGGCTTGCAAATAAAGCTTGCCGGCGAAGACGCGCCAAAACACTTCTTCAAACGATTCGGGACTGTCAAAGTCGACAAGCAGGCCGTCGTCGTGTGCGCGCGGCTGCGGCATCGCTTGTTTACCGACTCCTCGAATTCGGCTCCAGGTACCCGGCATTAACACCAGCGGCATGTCGCGATAGTTGAGCGAACGAAACTTGCCGGTCGCATAAAACCTGCGCATCAAGACGGTCGAACCGGAACGCGCCAATCCCGCGATAAATAGATGCCGTCCAGTTGTCGAAGCCGGCCGCCGCAAAGCCTGCTCAAGATCAAACGACGCCTCGGCGATTAAAGTCGATCCCAACGTAAGCCGATGAAAGGCCCGCTCTAACTGACTGTAATTAGCGTTTGACAATGCGTCCTCGGATCGGCAACCAAACGGCGGCGAGAAGCGTCGCTAACAAAGCTCCTTGCCAGCGAAACGGCTCGGATAAGGCGTGCCGATCAGAAACGACGTTTCCCGCCCAACTCCACAAGACCAAAGGCAATGCGATCGCCGCAAGTGCGAGCGATAGGCGTAACGTGCCGAGAAACATCGTCCCGGCGTATCGCATTAAGACGTGCTCTTTCCAGTGATCCGAAATTCGCCGCGAACGCATGACGTTGAGCGACTTAGAGGCGGCCCGCCAATTGGTCGACACGATCGTGCGAAGCGGACAACGCTGAGCAATTTCGATCGCCGCCAAGACGGCCGTAATCGCCACGACTGCCCAGATCATGACTCACCCGACTCAGCGGCCGGAACAGCGGAGTCGGTCGCCGGCTCATTCAAATCTTTTTGTTGAGTCTTCGCGCCGTTATCGCCGCGCAACAACTTCAGCATGCGTTTGACGGGGTACCAAACCGTAACGAATAGCGCCAATAAGATCGAACCGAGAAAACCGATCACCACGGCCACCGTGCCGGCGCCCAAGCCTGGTCCGACATAGGCGAACAGCCCCAGGGCCGTCGCCAGACTAATTTCGCTCATTCTCTTCTCCTTCGTTCGTATTTAGCCAATCGAGCGAGATTTCGTCAGGGGCGAAATATCTCGACCAATTGACCCGTCCGACAAAATCAGGGCGAGTTTGATTCACGAATTCCCAACGCAATCGGTCTTTTGCCGCGCGAAAGATCCATCCCGAATTGGTTTGCTCGAAAAACAAATCTTCGTTCGGCAAGATTCGCGAAAGCCCTTCGGCGAGATTGAAGGCTTCGACATCAGTCAATACGTCGTGGTAGGGTCGCTCAATTTCATCGGTCTGCGGATCAATGACATAAACGTCGCTGAAAGGACGCAACCGCTTTGAGGCTTTCGGAAAACTATTGTTGCTATGGACGTGCAGCCGTCCGTCAGCCAATACGTCGACGTCGTGCTGCGAAATCCATGGCCCCGTCCGTAGCCAGACTATCTCGCCCGTCGACGGCCGATATAGAAATACGGTCGAGATGTTGCGCAGACTGATCGCAATGTCGCCCCGCTTGGCGATGCCGGCCCGTTCCGCCAACACCGGCTGAGCGTCGTTCATGTGGACCGGATCGCCCACGTCGCGACGGTTCGTCAATCCGTAAACCAACGCTTCATAACCGTTCCGGGCCAGGATATCGATGATGTGGTCGCGACGAAGTACTTCGCCCGTTTCGACCGAGACCGTCTGGCGGCGTCCGAGCGCTAACGTTCGAGACAATCTCATCCGGCTTTTCATTAATCGGCGTATCGGCCGTATCTCCGACCACGATCAAATTACCCTCATGATCGCGTTCGATGGCATGATGCGCCGGCGAGAGGGTGTCCCAGGTCCAGACGAGTCGACTATCTTTATCAATCCGAAACAACGGCCCCATGCCGGTATGCGAGACGATACTGCCGTCTTCGAGCAAATAAGGGTGCCGAGCGACGAAACTTTCCGGCACGTTATGCCCTGTCCGCAGCGCTTCAGGCAGACCAGCGGTGATCTCCTCAATCGG
>JBITAD010000366.1:1818-2809 GCA_044439945.1 Blastopirellula sp. JB062 | reverse complement strand
TGATGTCGTCGAATTTCGCATGCGCGTGCCGCTGGTCCATGAAAAAAGCCGTTATGCTCCGAAGCAGGAGTATAACGGCTATCTCTGATTTGAATCAAAGCGAATTGATACGCGAAAGCTTAGGCGTCTTCGCCGGCTGCGGCGGTTTCTTCTTCAAACGCGGGACGCTCGGCGGCTTCATCTTTGCGATCTCGTTCGTTGCCGACAAACTCGATAATCGCACGCGTACCGGCATCGCCCAAGCGAGGCGTCGCCAAGCGTAAGATTCGGGTGTAACCGCCGGGACGATCTTCAAACTTGGGAGCAATTTCGCGGAACAAAATATCAACCGCTTGATGATTGCCCAACAGGGTAACCGCTTTGCGGCGATAGGCCAAAGCAGGCGCTTGAGCGTTATTCCATTGGACCCATTGATCGCTTTCGCGCCATTCGCGATAGGCGTCGGTCACCTTACCGTTGGAATCGTACTTGGGGGCAGTCGTAGCCAACTTTTCAGCGGCACGAGTATGCTCTAAGGCCTTACGAGCCAAGGTCACCACTTTTTCGATATAGGGGCGAATCTCTTTCGCCTTCGAGATCGTGGTAACGATGCGGCCCTTGACCTTAGGCACGTTACGTCCCGAGTCGGGCGTATCGGTCGAAAGGTACTCGTAACCCGATTCGTTCGTGTCGTCGCTACGAAGCGAAAGAATCAAGCTGCTCGCCATATTACGCATCATCGCTTTGCGATGTGTGGACGAGCGTCCGAGAACTCGACCTTTTTTTCGATGTCGCATGCTACTGAAGTCTTCAAAAACAAACCGTGTGAATTGCAAATAACGGTTGCCGACGCGCTGGTTAGCGAGGCGCCGTTTGAACGCGCATCCCCAGATGCAAGCCAAGCTCTTTCAGCTTTTCTCGCACTTCGGTCAACGTGGTTTCGCCAAAGTTGCGAACTTCCATTAACTGATCTTCGGTACGACGAACCAAGTCGCGAACCGTGTTGATGTTT
>JBITAD010000366.1:0-1808 GCA_044439945.1 Blastopirellula sp. JB062 | reverse complement strand
CCGATTCCAAACAGTTGCTGGCTCGCACCGACAAGTGCATTTCCGCCAGGCTCATGTTCAGCTTCGATTCAAGCACCGGATCCAGGCCGCTAGATTGCGTGCGGCTGGGGATGCTGATCTTTGAGCCAAGTTCGTTGTATTGAACGAACGGATTGAGGTGCTTACGCAGAATCTTGGCCGCTTCAACGAGCGAATACTCGGGGTGAATCGAGCCGTCGGTCCAGATTTCTAACGTCAGCTTGTCGTAGTTGGTCTTTTGGCCGACCCGAGTCTCCTCGACTTCGTAGCGCACGCGAACCACCGGGCTATAGACGGCGTCGACCGGGATGATGCCGATCTCGTGTTCGCCCGTGCTATGCTCGGTCGCCGGAATGTAGCCGCGTCCCGATTCGACGACCATTTCCATCATGAACGGAATGTCGCCGGTGATCGTGCAAAGATGAATATCTTTGTTGATGATTTCGACTTCGGGATCGCACTGAATATCGGCGCCGGTAATCGTGCACGGGCCTTGTTTTTCGATCGTGATGACCTTGGTCATCTCCGAGTGCTTTTTGACGACGATCGCCTTGGTGTTTAGGACGATCTCGGTCATGTCTTCGACGACGCCGGGGATCGAAGTGAATTCGTGCTGCGCGCCGCGAACTTTAATTTGCGTGACGGCGGCCCCTTCCAGGCTCGACAGCAAGATACGACGCAGGCTGTTGCCGATCGTAACTCCGAATCCGCGTTCGAAGGGTTCAGCGATAAACTTGCCGTAATTGGCCGAGAGGGTTTCGGCTTCGCAATTGACGACGCTCGGCAGTTCTAAACCGCGCCAGCGAATATGCATGGGTTCTCTCCGTTCGGCGAACTTCGAAACAGCAGTTAAGGAGGGGGAACAGAAACTCGCAGACTAGACGCGACGTTTCTTCGGCGGACGGCAACCGTTGTGCGGGATCGGAGTGCAATCTTCGATCGATCGCACGTTCAAGCCGGCGGCGGCCAATGCGGTGATCGCGCTTTCGCGACCCGAACCGGGGCCTTTCACACGAACTTCCACTTCTTTCACGCCGAACTTCATCGCCTTTTCAGCAGCCTGCTGCGCGGCACATTGGCCGGCGAACGGGGTGCTTTTACGACTCCCCTTAAATCCGCACGTGCCGGCGCTTGCCCAGCAAAGCGAATCTCCTTTGGCGTCGGTAATCGTCACTTGCGTGTTGTTGAAGGTCGCCTTGATGTGCACGACCGCCTGCAATACGTTGCGACGAATCTTCTTTTTTGCTGCCTTGGCCACTGAGCCAGTCTCCTGAAATGTGTAATTCCGCTTTTTGCAGGTTCCGTCTCAAGCGACCGAACCAGGTTGCGACGCTATCGCAGATCCTTGACGCCCTTCTTCCCGGCAACCGTCTTTTTCGGTCCTTTGCGGGTGCGGGCATTGGTGCGAGTTCGCTGACCGCGAACCGGCAAGCCGCGACGATGCCGCAAACCGCGATAGCAAACGATGCGATTCAAACGCTGAATGTTTTGAGAAATTTGACGGCGGAGCGGACCTTCTACGGTATATTCCGTTTCCAGCAACCCGGCGATACGGCTGAGTTCGTCTTCGTGCAACTCGCCTGCTTTGCGTTCTTGCGAAACGCCGACCTTTACGCACAGTTCACGTGCGGTACGCGGTCCGACTCCGTACAAGTACGTAAGCGAGATCCAGGTCGGTTTGTCGTTCGGAATGTCGACACCCATCAAACGGGGCATAACTCTACTCCTGCCAAGACGCCGCAGCGTCGTTATAACTCGAATGTGCTTAAATTTGAACGGGTTGCCGTGCA
>JBITAD010000365.1:0-2810 GCA_044439945.1 Blastopirellula sp. JB062 | reverse complement strand
CGATCATGCTTGATCGAATAAGATGCAGCGATTGCGGATCGACTTCGCCGATGACTAAGGGATTTCTTGGCAAATTGCCAAACGCGTTCTTGGGAGTAATGTTGCCGACCCAAAAGATTCGGCCGCTGCTATGACGCAGCAGCACCGACATGCTGCTAGGCGAATAAAAGCTGGTTCCGTCGTCATAGCCCCAACGTCGCGGCTTGGTCCAAGTTTCACCTTGATCCTCAGAGATCGAGAACCATTTGGATGCGATAACTTGGGGATCGTGCAGATTGCTGCCGCGCATGACCATCCAGATGCGCCCGTCGGGCGATTCGACGATCGTCGGCTCGACCAATCCGCGAACGGTTTGCGACGTATCGCCTTGAACCCGTTCGGACATATGCCAGGTAAGTCGATCATTTTCATTCCAAACGCCGACTAAGACGGCCGCTTCGGTATAGGTCGTCCCCTTTGGCCCCTTTCGGAGCTTGCCCGACTTGTCGAGAGTCGTCATTTGCACAGGCGCCAATACGCGGCCCGATCGAGTGACGATCGGGGCACATCCTTTGTCGCCTAAAAAGATGGCGTTTTTCCCGAGTGAGATATCTGCGAACGGATGCTTGGCGTCGAATTTTCCTTTGCTGACGATCGGATCGTCGCAAAGCCAAGTTCGCTCTCCGTCGGTCGATAATCGATAGCGGAGATAATACGTTTCCTGAGCGATCGGCGGTTCGTTGATTGTTGGATCTAAGTTGGGCGTATCCATTGCATTTACAACCGAAATGACGCAATTTCGTTTTTCGTCGAGTACGGCTGTGACCGGGCTGCGACGGTAGCCGGCAGGCAAGCCTTTCGCCAATGCATGGTGCGAACGGATCGGTTGCCAAGAGGCGCCGTTGTCATCCGATTGCCACGCGGTGCTTACCAAGCGATTGGAATCGGCATCGGCATAGATCGCGCCATAATAAGGAGACGATTGTTCGGTCATTTCGCGATGGACGACCGAAACGCAGGGGGCGGACGTCTCTTCCGCAAAGCAGCGTATTGCGAGCGTTGACTGCGTCGCTAAGGTCAGCGATACGACAATTGGCGCGATTTGAGAGCGTAGATAAAGCATGGGTTTCGGCTTACTGAAGTTCAAAGTCTTTTTTTAACGCCGCATCGCCGGTATTCACGGTTAGCGGATCAATTTTTGATTTGACGTTATATTGTTCCGGCAAGATTTGCCGGCGTGATTCGACGACTTGCCCTGGTTCGCTAACCGGCATGTCTTCGCCTTCAAATCCTTCAATTTGTATTTGATAGGTACCAGGGGAAAGCGCAAATCGCCCGTCCAGTTCGTAGGCGCCGTCAACAACCTGGGCGACGCGTACCGGCGCTTTGACGCCGGCTGAAGGGACGAAGCGGACGACGCCGTCGTCAACCGGAGCACCTTGATACGAAACGGAGCCGCGGATAGGGACCATGTTGGGATCGCCCGACGAGCCGCAGCCGAGCGCCATTAAAGAGATAAAAGCGACCAGGATTGTGGTTTTCATGGCAAAACGAACTCCAAACGATTGAGAAGCGAGAAGATTGCATCGGCAAGCCGATATTTCGGGTTAGCCGGTATCGATTAATACTCTTCGATAACTTCGTTGCCGTTTCTGGTCGTCAAATCAAGCAGCGTCGAGAGTTGAATCGTCTCGGGGATGAAACGAACGGAGCCGTCAGCCAGCGTCGCCAAACATCCGCCGGGGTGATAGCTGGAGGGGCCGTTGAAATCGTCACCGGAAAAAGCCCAGCCGCTAAGAAGCGGAAAATTGGCGTTGATACCGCTACTGGTCGCCATGCCGCCGCTGTAGACGCCCCAGCACCAAAGACGATGGCTTCCCGGTTTGTTGCCAACGCTTTCGGCAATTGCCAAAGTGTTAGATGTGCCGTCGACTACGTCGCGAAAACCGTTCTTGGAATTGAGATAAAAGAGCCCGTCCTTGCTATAGCCGATCGAGCTTACTTGATCACGAGCTTCAGTACCGTCGCGACCGCTGTGGGCGACCGGCACGTAATGCGTCCCCCACGCGTCATCGCTGCCGTCGATAGAGCCAGTATAGCTGGTTCCCTCATCTTGCGGATTGCTTGGGCAAAGATAGGCTTCGATCCGCGGTTGATATTTGCCTCGATTCGATAAGTCGCCTAATCCGGCGCTAAAATCGATCGTGTCGTAAATCGCGGTTTGTTCAATATACGGCAGTAGTGCGGTTAGACCTGTCTGGCTGCGATAAACTTGCGGATTGGAGATGGTGGAGCCCTCTGGAGCTCCGCTACGGCCATATGGAAACACTAAATGCGTGTCGTGATAGTTGTGCAGCGCTAAGCCAAGTTGTTTGAGATTGTTCGAGCAAGACATTCGACGAGCCGCCTCGCGCGCTTGTTGCACGGCAGGTAATAACAGTGCGATCAGGACTCCGATAATCGCGATAACGACCAACAACTCGACAAGAGTAAAGCCGAACGAACGGCGTTGGGGAACTCTGGTTTTCAACATGATTTTCTCCTGCATGAACAAAAAATAGATAAGAGCTTTTGGAAAAGCGGATGGGGGAATGAAAGGGAACGCAATTTCGATTAACTGCATCCTCCTCCTGTGATCGCCATATGTCTCTCAAGTAACGAAATCGCTTGATTAGTTTCACCCGCTACGATCAGGCGATGCAGTTCGCGGTGATCATTGAGCGTTTGATTTCGTTTAAAACGAATCACGTCAAGCGTGTCGACGGCCGAAAGGTTGAAGATAAGTTGCACCGAGTGCGAATACATTTGAATAAGTCGAGAGTTGCCCGATA
>JBITAD010000364.1:0-2810 GCA_044439945.1 Blastopirellula sp. JB062 | reverse complement strand
TGATCGACCCGATTAAGAAATCTCGCCAATCGACTGAGCAAGTCGGTTTCGACCACCACCACGCCGAACATGTCGCCAGTCTCGTCGTCGTACACAGGCGTCGCCGCAAACAGCCGCACGCCTTCTTCGACGTGATCTTGCAAATCGTCATGCGAGTCGCGCAAGACTAATTGAATGTCTCCCCGTTCAAGCTGTCGGGCTTCTTGCAAAACGTCTTGTTCTTCAAACTTCGTTAAGCGGCTGATCGGAATCCGACGCAAATAAGCAGGGTCGCTTGCGTTGCGTTCGACGCGCACGATGTCGGTCGCCGCTTCTTCCGACATGCGCATGTACGAGATCGAAAGGTAGTCGGGGTTCGCCCGCAGAAATTCTTCGTAAATCATTTCCAGGCGATCTCGCCAGACCGCTTCCGAGTCTCCGGCGTGATTCTCCTCTTGCGCAGCGATGATCCCTTGGATCGGCGGCAGATTCGACATGAATCGCGCGTCTTTCGAGAGTTGCTCGGTGGTTGCGTGCAATTGGACTTCGATCTCACGATGATATGCGCCAATTTCGTCAAAGCGAATTTGACGATTGGCTCGCGACGCTTGATGCGATGCGGCGATCGTTACCGCCGCCGCGACGATCCCGGTGACAACTAAAAAGCCGAGCGCTTGCGAGGTGATGCGGTTGTTTTGTACCCAGCGCGCCAGACGCTGCGCAGGGCGTTCTTGATAGGCGGTAACTCGTTCGCTCGCCATCCAGCGTTCGACGTCGTCGGCCAGTTCAGTCGCCGATTGATAACGCGAATATTGACGTCGCGACATCGCTTTGGCGCAAATCGCCGAAAGCGCCGGATCGGCGTCGGCGTTCATCTCGATCGCATGCGGCGAGGGGCGTCCGGCGATCGCCGTTAACAACTCGCGGTTGGTCGATGACTGCGAAGTTTCGCGCGTCAGTTCGTGAGGCGCGGCCCCGGTGAGAATGGCGTAAAGGATCGCTCCCAGGCCGTAAATGTCGGTCCGCTCATCCAGTTCGTCGACTCGGCCGGCCGCTTGCTCCGGCGCCATGTAAAGCGGCGTGCCGAGAATTTGCCCTTGCATGGTGCTTTGGGCGCTAGCGGAAGCTTCCTGACAGCCTTGGAGTTGGTCGATCGATTGAAATTCGTCAATGACTTTGGCGATGCCCCAATCAATGACGATCACTTGCCCAAAGCTGTCGATCGCCACGTTTTCGGGCTTAAGATCGCGATGAATCACTTTACGCGAATGGGCATGTCCGATCGCCTGGCAAACGTTGACGAAATTCGTCAGCAGGCGCCGCAAAAGCATTGGGTCGTGATCGCCTTCGTTGCGTCGCTCGTGATATTCGAGGATCGCGTCATGCAGCGTTTGCTTGCCGATAAAACGCATCGCATAAAACGCTTCGCCGGTCGTCGCATCTTCACCCAGTTGATAGATCGGCACGATCCCGGGATGTTCCAAGCGACCGGTAATTTCGGCTTCGCGCCGGAACCGTTCTTGGGCGACGACCTGATCGCGAGCCGTAATTTCTTTCACGGCGACCGGTCGTTTCAGATGTTCGTCAAACGCCAGCCAAACGCGTCCCAGTCCCCCCTGCCCTAGCTTTCGCAATAGGCGAAAGCGCGAGGTCGACGCTCGAACGCCGGTGGCATCGGTCGCGCCGGCGCCGGCAACAGCTCGAACCCCCATCAAGCGGGCCAGCGCGCCCGAGGGGTCGATCGAATCGAGCGTTTGCGCGACGACCGATTCGACGGACGTATTCCGCTCGTTGTTCGTTTCTAGTTCGTTCAATAAGTGAAGATGATTGGTTAGCAGGCGCTGGCTCGTCTCTTCGTCGATCAGGCCGAGCGACAATAAATGCTCGTTGATCGGCAAGTTGCCGTGAATTGTCCAGGTCGAAAAAGCTTGGACGAGTTGCCTTTCAGTTAAAATACCCATCCGCAAAATCAACGCCGCCATGGCGATATCTTGCTGCTCTTTCGAGAAGTCTCCGCCGCCGCTGTGCGCCATGGTCGCGGCGTACGAAGAGTCTTGAAGCTTGGGATCGTCAGAGGAAGGCATGCGAATCTGCGGCGGTAAGGGAAAGTCTCGTGGCAGTTATGATCGCTCAAGTTTACTTGTCAAAATGGGGTGCGGGGAAGGATTTTAGCGATCTTCTCTCGGTTTCCGCTTACAAGTTTTCCTTAGAACCGTGCCGAAAAAGTACGAGCGACAATTTTTTTCGAGAGAGTCGCAGGGGGCGGATGCGTCAGATAGCGAGACGCACTGTGGCGATTGCCGCGATAAAGCGGCGCATAAAAAAACCCAAGTCATTTTCTGACTTGGGTTTAAATAAGGCGCCGCCCGGATTCGAACCGGGGATGGTGGATTTGCAATCCTGTAATTGCGTACACTATAGGATGTCAGATAAGGTATTGATACTAGATTTTTCGGTAGAAGCGTTTAGGCGGTTTATTTCGTAATAGGCCGAAGATGCGGGATTTTCTGAACGTTTCTCTGAACACTTGAAATTGAGCCTAGCGGGGTAGCTCCCCGCGTGTTGATCGTCGTCGGGTCCGGTGGTCCGGCGCGGCGACGGTCGACGGGTTCTTTGAGGGCCACGAATTATGGATATCCGTAAAGCCGTTGAAGACGTTCATCGCGTCGTGATGGCGCAGATTGAGAGTCGACAAGTAGCACTGATGATTCTTCGGCACATTTCAACATTGCCAAGCGGGCCTGGAGATTTTGGCCAGCGTTTTATCGATCTCCTTGTCGACCCCAATGACCTCAAGTCCGGCGAGTATTCAATTGCAGACCCAATCTTTA
>JBITAD010000363.1:0-2816 GCA_044439945.1 Blastopirellula sp. JB062 | reverse complement strand
TGCTCTTCCGATCTAGACGTCGGGCGGATCGACCACGAAAATTCCGCCGTCGTATGCGGCGACCGACAACGGCCAATCCAGCTTGTCGGCAAAGACGACGCTGCGATCCATGACCCCGTCGCCGTCGGTATCTTCGAGCATCCGGATAATGCCGGTCGTGGTTCGCTCTCTCCCGGCCGGGATGATCTTCTCTTTTTCTTTGGCGTACGGATAGGCATGAAATTCGGCTACGAACATCCGCCCGTTTTCATCAAAACAAGCGTCGACAGGATCGCCCACCAACGGTTCGGCTGCGACCATCTCCAAAGTGAATCCATCTTCCAATTCAAAGGACTCCATCGCCTGATTCGGCTCAAGCGGCGGGAGACGACGGATTTCTTCGGCGAGCGATTTTTCGTCGGCCATTGCGTTGGAAGAATGGCTTAGCAACGATAACAACAACATCATCGCGACAAGACGAAGAGTTGCTACGAGAGCGGCGGGAAAGCGGTGGGCAGGCATTCGTGGGGGAATCCTATTTCTGTAATTCAACTTAACTTCAAACAAGACTTCAGGGCGTACAATAGCGAGGCTTATCTGGTTTTCATGAACCGAGACGGACTGGGAAACGCATCGTTAAAGCGAAGCGTCATTGGCGTCGTTTCGAGTGGCGCATCTCATCTGCCAAGTATTCGGCCGTTGCGACCGCGATGACGTTGTATCCTGCAAAATTCGGATGGCGGTCGCTCTGCAACCAACCTGGTAATTCGACGAAAAGGGCGTCGAGTTCGTTGTCTAGCACAACGACCGATCCGTCGTGCCGATAGGGGCGTATCAGGTTGCGATATTTCGCCGGAACGCGATCGACCGCGTAGCGGCGATAGTTTAAGGAGTGAGGGCCTTGAGCTTCCAACGCCGCCGCGTACGAAGCATGCAAATCAAATAACGGAAGCTGCTCCCTCGCGGCGACCTTTTTGACCAACTCGTTGATTTCGGTCGTAACGTCAGCCGCTGAAAACGGAATCACCGTCGTTAAAATAATTTTCGCTTGCGGGTGATCGCTTCGCAGCTTGTTGATCAGTTCGCGCAGATCACGAGGAAATTCTTCAGCGAAATCATCGCAGAGAACACGATCATTCAATCCGTAGCGCAAGAAGACGTAGTCGATATCCGGCAGTTCGGCGATCTCCCGATCGTAGCGGCCTGAGTCGATTAAACCGCGGACATGTTCGCTTCCTTTGCCTGAGTTAATCACGACGGCATCGATTGTGTCCTCTTCGGCGGCAAGCAACATTTCCAGCGATTGCTCTAGATGGGGACCAGTCGGCCGAATCGCACGCGGAATAGTGCCTGCCGTGGTACTATCGCCGAGCAGCAAGACCCGCACTTTATTATCCGCGTGCTCTGCGCGAGCCGCTTGCGGCGCGGCGATGCCGCCGATCAAGAGCATGACAATGCAGCCTACCGCGGCGGCCCCATTTCGCGACGACGCGCGATTCGCCCCGCTGAGCGTGCAAACTGCCATTAACGATGGCGAATGGACAAGCTTTGACGCGACGTTCACTCGGCTTCTCCCTTCCAGTCTGCGGGCAATTGCAAAGACCAGACTGAGTTATTCAGCGGCGGAGTCATGCCTCCGGCGATCCAGATCTTGTCTTTGAAGACAAAAGCGGAGTGCTCATGGCGGACAGGAAAAATGCTCTTGGTCTTGAGTTGTTTCCAGCGAGCTCCGTCGCGCGAATACCAGACGTCGTTCCAGTTTTGAGACGGATTATTACTCCAACCCCCTATCACCCAGATGTGATCGCGATAGACGACCGTCGAAAACCAGTTTCGTTCATGCCATGGCGCCGCGGCGGTTTCCTGACGCCAGTGAACGCCGTCGGCGGAACTCCAAACGTCGTTGCGCGCTTCGTACTCGGGAACATAGTTGCCCCCGCCAAAAACGTATATCCGGTCGTTCAAGACCGCCGCTTGATGATAAGCGCGCGGGCTCCAGCCGGCGTTCTCGGTGACGAGCGTCCATCGCTTCCCATCTTCGGTGGTCCAGACGTCATTTTTTAGACTGTTGGAGTCGCCGTAATAGTAATGTTCCGTTCCGCCCAATAACCACATTCGCCCTTTAAACTCGACCAGCGCCGCAGCGGCCCGCGGCGTCCAGTCGGCCTGTTTCGTTTCCAAAACCCATTTTTTTCCCTCTTTCGACGACCAAACCTGATTGCTGGCCGATCGGTCAGGCAGCCGACCATTGAACCATCCGCCCATCAACCACATTCGATCCTGAAAGGCGATCGTCATCGGCAAATCGCTATGGATCCATGGGGCTTCACTTTGCACAAGCGTCCAATTTTTTCCGTCGGCAGAGTTCCAGACGTCGCGCGGCGGCGATGAGTGCGAGTCGAACCATCCGCCCAAGATCCACATATTTCCGTCGTGAACGACTTCTCCCTGGGAATCGCGCGCTCGCCAGGCGGCATGTTTGGTTTCTTGAACCCAGTCGCCGACTTGCGCTTCGGCAGTGGGCGGGTCAATCAAGACCAATGAAATCGACAGCAGACCACTAAAGGCGACTCCAAACATCGCGGCAGGGAGGTTTCCAATCATGCGATATTTCCTCGTCAGATCATGGAGGAACCACAATCTCAATGGCGGGTAAATTTGATCTTCGCAGCGGAGACGGCAATGCCGCAGTACGACATTGCCGTCGGTGCGATGGTAGGCGGGTCTAAGGTTCAGCGGTGATTTTTCCGTCTTCGTCTGACAGTTCCACCGTCAATTTGTTGTTCTGGGGTTGGATATCGATCTCTAACCCGGATTGAGCTAAATCGCCGAATCGG
>JBITAD010000362.1:0-2817 GCA_044439945.1 Blastopirellula sp. JB062 | reverse complement strand
CAAAAACGATCTCATCTAGAAATGATGGAACATCATGTTGGTATCCCTGGTCGTCTAGTCAGACCCTTATCGGCAAAACTGCTCTCTCCGACATTGCCTGAGCAAGAGGGGATGCTCTACCGTAATCGCTTGTACGGCATTCACGGCAACGGCCGGCGCAAAATTCGCGAGTTAGCCAAAAAATTCGGACTGACAGGAAGCGAGCGACATGGCCGAAGATGCCGCCTGGTCGATCCTGGCTATGGAGATCGATTACGGAAAATGCTGATCTCGCAATTGCCGGCAAGCTTGATTGCGCCGGCGCTGTTTGAGATTCGACGGCATGTTTGGGTCGAAGATCGAGGGGTGATCGTCGTCGGACGAAACCAGATAGAGAATCAAAGTCTGACCGTTCTATTTTCGCAATTAAGCGACCAACCCAAGGTAACGTTAGCGACGCCGACGAATTTTAACGGACCCACTCTTCTAGCCATTGGACTAGAGCGTGAGAAAGGATAAAGCTTGATGCGCGATCACTATCGCGAAAACGGCACGGCGAACGTGCCAGACCGTCGGCTAAGTTTCGCAAGCGGTTCCGAGCGGTGGGAGCGATCGCTCGTTTCGTAGCCGATTGTTAGCGAAGCGTAATCGCTTGGCGAAGCGGCTCTAATATGTTTTGAATGACGTATTCGTCCATGATCCGTTCTGCGGAAGCATGCAAACCGTCAAGCGCTTCGGCGTAAGTGTGCCCCGGATCAAGACTGCCGTAATTTCGCATCGTTAGGTAAACGCTCAACTGTTCTTCTGGGAATTCGCCGGTACGAACGTGGTAGGCGCTGGTGCGGGTTTCGATACTAACCCGACACTGAACGCGGCAGTCGTCATCAAGCGCGATCTGAATTGACGGTTCGCAACTGACCAAACGACTATTTTCGAGACGACCTAATCTCTCTAAAGCAGGCGATAGCCCTAACGCTTCAGCCACCAGTTGGTTGTGATTGCCGCGATACGTAAAGTCGAACCCATACATCAAGTTCAACGACTCGCAATCGAGCGGGCTGACCGAGAGTAAATAAGGCGCCAGTTCCAAGACGAATCGGTGCTGTTCGATCGCTTCGTCAAGGTTTTCGATGTTGACGGAGCCGGAAAGAATCCGTTTCGGTTCGACCGACGCCCAGCGATAGCTTCCTTGGTCCTTGTCTTCTTCGAGAACGAATTCGGAACGTTCGCGCGCATAGAAATTGCGCATAAGCGGGTATTTCTTGCGAATTTGTTCAAAGAAATGAAGCACGGCCTCACGACCGCTGGGGAGATCCATCTCAGTGTTGAGATTCATGTTGACGTAGAAATCGTCACTCAGCGATCGGTAGCCGGCCATCCGTTTTTCCTTCTCGAGCGCTAGAGATAATCGGATAAACTAAAAACTTGTTCACCCGCCTACTTTCCAGTATATATCGCTGACGATTTAGGGAAAGTCCGCGATTGCCCCGCAAGCTTAACGAATTGGTATGAGAGCACCCTTATTGCCGACGTTTTTCGCCTTTTCTAGCGAATTGGGACCGCTCACAATCGAGTGGCGCGGCGACATGGTCTGCTCTCTCCGCTTTTCGGCGTCTGAACGAGAGCCTGAGCCCGAAATAGAGTTGTCCGTTGCGCAGCACGCGACGATCGATCGTTTGCGACGCTATGCTCTGGGCGAGCCGGTCGATTTGAATTCGATTCCGATCGATCTGTCGGAGGTTTCGACTTTCACGCAACGCGTTTATCGCGAATGCCGCAAGATCGCGCCAGGCATGACGATCAGTTACGGGCAACTTGCCGCCCGCGCTGGTTCGCCGAAGGGCGCGCGCGCCGTGGGCGGTGCGATGGCGCGAAACCGAATCCCGCTATTGATACCCTGCCATCGGGTCGTCGCCAGCACCGGCAAGTTACATGGTTTTTCGGCGCCGCAAGGCCTACGACTCAAAGACCGCTTGCTACGACTCGAACGAGAGGCGATCGCTGAAACGAAAAAGACCGCTGTCGATCATCGATCGAACAGCGGTCTCCGCTAGCATGGCGACGCGTCAGGTAGCCAACGTTTGACGCGCCGTTTCAGCCGCTTTAACCATATTGATTAACGCAGGACGAACTTCGTCCCATTTGCGAGTCTTTAAGCCGCAATCAGGGTTCACCCATAATTGCTCAGGAGTCAATACTTCCGCCGCTTTCGACAGCAAACGCAATATCGATTCGGGAGTCGGCGATTGCGGCGAATGGATATCGAAGACGCCGGGCCCGATTTCGTTCGGATATTCAAAGTGAACGAACGCGTTCAGCAGGGCCATATCGCTGCGCGAGGTCTCGATCGAAATGACGTCGGCGTCGAGACTGGCGATCGCTTCGATAATGTCGTTGAACTCGCAATAGCACATATGCGTGTGGATTTGCGTTTCGTCAGCGACGACGCTGCTAGCCAAGCGGAAGCTTTCGCAGGCCCAATCCAGATAGTCGTCCCAATCTCGCTTGCGTAATGGCAATCCCTCGCGGAGGGCAGGCTCGTCAATTTGAATCACGCGAACGCCCGCGTCCTGTAAATCGCCGACTTCGTCACGAATCGCCAAGGCGATTTGTTTGCAAGTCTCCTCGCGCGGTTGGTCGTCGCGTACGAATGACCAGCAAAGGATCGTAACTGGTCCGGTCAGCATCCCTTTGACCGGTTTTTCAGAGCAGGATTGAGCGAATCGAATCCAATCGACCGTGATCGGCTTCTCGCGATAAACGTCGCCGAAAATAATGGGAGGTTTCACGCAACGACTGCCGTAACTTTGCACCCAACCATTGCGGGTTAAAGCGAAA
>JBITAD010000361.1:0-2821 GCA_044439945.1 Blastopirellula sp. JB062 | reverse complement strand
GGCAACTGATGGAAAGTATCGTGATAGTTGTGCATCGCCAAACCGAGTTGCTTCATTTGATTGCTGCACTGCATTCGCCGCGCGGCTTCCCTGGCTTGTTGAACCGCCGGAAGCAGCAAAGCGATTAAGACGCCGATAATGGCGATAACCACAAGCAGTTCTACCAGCGTAAAACCGCGCGGAATGCTCAACTTGCGTAATGACATGAGGTACGCTCCCAAAGAAACGAGATAAGAACGATCAGGTTGCGATCGAAGGATGATAAAGAAAAGGCGTTTCGATGCGTGATCACGCAACAAAAACGAAGAAAAGCGACGTACGGATGAAGTTGGATAAGTGATCCGCCCTTGCGCGACCCGCGGCGCTACCGGCGGTGCATTTCTAATTGCCTATCGGGTTATCCCCCGATCATGCATGGTGGTCAAGGTAAAAATGTCGTATTGTTCTAAAAAGACGCCTGGTAGGAGAATTGCGCCATCCGCCGCAAGCGTGCGCAATATTTGAGGCGAAGAAGATCTCACCTGCGACTTGAATCGGGCGACGCAACGCCGTTTGGTCGGCGAAAGAGAGTTGAGCGTCTTCGATGGAAGACGCTCATTTTGCGCCATTGCTTGTTCGCCGGCAGCTACGATCGAGACCGGCTATTGAGATGCGACTTGTCGTAGTTACGTTTTGCGAGCTTTCCAGCCATAGTCTTGAAAACGATAGTCGAATTGATTGGCGTCGCAATCGACGACGTTAAAAGCTTCCGCCTCGCGGAATAGCGGACCTCGCCACCAGCCGCCGCTGACCGCGCCAGACTGAATGTACGTGACGCCGCGCAGATCAATTCGCTCGCGAACATGGCCATGACCTGACAAGACCAACTGCACATTGTACGGTTCTAGCAATTGACGGACCGCATGCGCGTTGGTCACCAAACCTCCTTTGGCGATCGCCGCTTGCGATCCTTTCATCGATTGCAAAACGACGGAAAAGAACGGGATATGCGTGACGATGACCGTGGGAGTCTCGCGCCCCGTCTTTTCCATATCTTGACGAAGCCATTCGATTTGTTCGTCGTCGATCAAGCCGATGTAACCGCTTCCCGGCTCATCGGCTGAGGCCTTGCCGACCGAATCCAAGATCACAAAGTGCCAACCTTTGTGATCGAAACTGCGATAGGTCCGCCCTTGGCCATACCGATCAGCGAACATCGCCTTACCGTAGCGAGCGTCGTTATTCGCCAACTTCGACTTGGGGCTCCATCCGCCGATATCATGATTGCCGATCGTGTGGTGAACCGGAACGTTCAACTCTTTCGCCGCGGCGTCAAACAATTTCCATTCCAGATCGATCCGGTCGGCGTCGGGCGCCAACGCGTCCATAATTAAATCGCCGCCGGTAATGACGAAGTCCGGAAGCGGATCTAGCTGATTAATTTTTTGCACGCATTGCCGCCAACCTTCGTCGGCGCCCAACTCGGGCTGCACGTGGATGTCGGTCAAATGAACGAACCGAAAACGAGCCGGCTGCTCAGCAAGCGTTTCGTCCGCGCGAGCGATGCGATCGCTGGGGCTTAATAAATTGAGCCCCGCCAAAGCGCCGCCAGCTTGCAGAAAACCGCGACGAGTAAAACCGTTCTTATCCAACATAGCGACGCCGATTACAGGTGGGAAAACAGGATGAAGGAGAAACGCGGAATTTTAGTATTCGCCGACCACTTCGCCGTCTTGCGGCAGCATCAAGCGACGATACGTCGGCAGCGAAACATGCTCGGTCAAAAAGCGAACCGATCCGTCGCCCAACACAATTTGAACTCCGCCTGGGTGCAAGCTCGAAGCGTTATAAGCGTAGCCCCAAGTGACCGAAAGCGAACCGTTGATCAGGTAGGCGGTGCTGCCGCCTCCCATGAATTCGACGTCGACCATTTGCAGCCCCGATGCGATCGACAGCACGCTGCTGTACTTGCGCGGGCCGATCCACAGCCCCCCTTCCCATAGGCAGTTTGATCCGCGGCAACTGCCGACTTTGTCGTCTTCCGTCGTACGCTCGGAGATGAAAATCGTGTTCGAAGTGCCGTCAGTAATATCGGCTAACCGTTTTTTCGAGCTGGCGAAAAAGACGCCGTTCCGTACGCCTTCGGCCGACACGCCGTATGGGCTGCCGCCGCCGGTGCCGGCGTTAACCAGATAGTTAGAGGTGCCGAAGTTCGATTTTTTCGGGTTGATGCCGTCGCTGGTGTCGGTCGGGCATTGAAACAAAGGAACCGCAATTTTTGCCGCGGCGATCGCATCGTTCACGGCGGCCGTTCCGTCGCCGTTAGAGTCGAGCCAATTCTGGGTGAAGTTGTTCGTTTCGACCCCAATTTGATCGTGCAACGCACTTTGCTCGACAAACGGCAGCAAGAGCGTGCCCCAGCCCAAGCCGTTCAAGTTTTCCGACGTGTCGATGCCCGAATTTTGCTCGGGGTTGTTGTCGATGTAACTCGGCGGCAACACGCGATACGTGTCGTGATAGTTGTGCATCGCCAAACCAAATTGCTTCATGTGGCTCTGGCACTGAAGGCGGCGAGCCGCTTCGCGAGCTTGTTGTACCGCCGGCAGAAGCAAGGCGATCAACACTCCGATAATGGCGATTACCACCAACAGTTCGACCAAGGTAAAGGCATGACGCGAAGCACGGTTCAAGCGAGAAACCAACATGGCGATTCTATCCAAGTAAGAACGTATTGAATGAAAATTCGTAGAGCGACTCGTTTAGCGACGCGAGCGTTTGGTCGTGACCAAATCAAAGTTAACGACGTTGTCGCCAGCTTCAACTTCCGCCGTCAGAGTCGAAT
>JBITAD010000360.1:0-2821 GCA_044439945.1 Blastopirellula sp. JB062 | reverse complement strand
GGCGACGACGTTTTGCCTGAATCGCCGAAATTCTTTGCGGAAGATCGCAGCCTACGTACCGGCGTCATTAATATCGGCGGTAGTCTTGAGCCGTTAGCGACCGATCCGGACATGACGATTAACGCGGACGAGGGACATTTCGGCACGCCCGGCATGGCGATTCGATTTGATCGCCCAGTTCGTAATGGACCAGGGGACGACGTCATCTTTTTTGAGGTGCAGATGTTTTCCAACCCGTTAGAAGGAGACGGTTTTCACGTCAGCCCGTTAAAGTTTGGGCCGGGCCTTCGTTCGCACACCATTCAGACGTATGACCTGACCTTAGAGTCGCCTGGCGCGCATCAAGTTCATCCATTTTTTCACTATAACTTTGACGAACGCCCTCGCTCGCTTCACGAATTGCAGTCTTTCAATTGTGATTCGGAGTTGGTCGTACCGGCTACGAAATTCCATGCCATTGCGGTCGGCATTGACCTATCCGATCTAGGATACCCGGAAGGCGCCTATGTAGAAGGATTGTTTTTTCAAGATGACTTACTTGATAAACATATCGTTGATCCTGTTTATATCGCCGGCCTACCTGATCTCTCTGAGACGGACGCCAGTTCTACCCCCTAGAGCTGATTGATTATTGATTGCCGCATGCGAAATCAAACGGCAATGCAGGCGTCAATAGGCGTCCCCATTTCGTCGCTACCTAATGCATCGTTACGCAACAGCGATAGCCTCCTTGGCGAATATCACGAAACATCATCCAACTCGTCATTTACGTCCCCACTGATCGGCGTCGATTGGGAAACTTGTGGAATGAAATATTACGATCAAATCTTCTACGCAACGATTATCTCCTATTTCCTGGTCCTGTTCGCAGGCAGTAAACCGGCGCTTTCTCAGCAGCCTGTCGCCAGGTGGGATTTTCGCACCGAGGAAGAGCTTCCGCTTCGCGTCGTCAAGGGAGTGCGCCAAGACGTACCGGGGCCGCGACCTCCTGAGTTCCCAGATTTTCCGACCAATAACAACGCCATCTATTTCGAGGGAGACGGAGCGCGTTTGGTCTTTGCGGACCCAGGCGGAAACAGCCCTTTCGACTTTGACAATGGAGACGAAATTACTCTGGAAGCATGGGTAAGCGTCAAGGAGCTTAATGAAGGAAGCAACGTTTACCTGCTTGGTAAGGGCAGAACCGGACGAGAAGGCTATCCGCTCAACAATCAGAATTGGGCTTTGCGACTTCAGTGTCGCGGCGGCCAAGCGTGCGTAGGTTTCTTATTCGCCGCGGCGGACGCTCGATCAGAGAAGGAATCGTGGCATCGATACACGACGCATGTCGGTTTTCCGCCTCAAAGCGGTTGGCATCATATTGCGATCACTTATCGTTTCGGCGACCCTCATTCCATTAGCGCTTGGATCGACGGCGTAAAAACGACCGGATTTTGGGATATGGGCGGCGCAACGAAAAAAGCGCCTATCGTGGATGACGACGAAATTTGGATAGGCTCTTCGATGAACGGCAATTCGTTCGTCAGCTTCCAGGGAGGATTAGATTCTATCGCGATTCATCGTGAGATCCTCGATGACAAAATATTAAAAAATCGCTTTCGTCGCGTCGAACAGTCTGAGCTAGAGCGGCTTGCGCCCGAAGTCATGCCGCAAGTTGGTCCGCTTGCCGCTGATAAAGTGCACGTCACTTTTCACGAAGGGTTTCCCGAACATACTCGCTGGTTACTGCAGGATGAAGAATGGCCGCAAGTCGCCGCAACTTGGAAGGGAGAATCCTTTTTGCTCGATCAGTTGCCGCTTCGTTACGACGACTGGGGAATTCGTAGCAGTTGGAAGGCGCCGGTCGTAGTGCGAATGTCAGGAGACGTGAAACTGCCGCCAGGAAGTCATACGATTCTCTTGCGCTCCCAGGGGTTGGCGCGCGTCTGGATCGACGGCCAATTAGTCGCTCGTACCGAGCCGCTTACCGGGTCGGAACATGGAGAAGAGCGAATGACTCCGGTCGCGCCGCCGCCGGCGCCGGGGCATCGCCCAAAATGGCACACCTGCCAGGAAGCGATCGGCAAAGTCTCGATCGAACAAGGAGGCAAGGTGCGAGTCGTCCTCGAAGCGATCGCCGGCGGAAAGCGTTTTCGAGCAGACCCTGGCGAACTGACTTTGGCGATCAGTACTGACCAAGGAAAGTCGTTCTCGGTACTGCGTCCCGCAGGTCTTACAAGTGATCTGTTACCGTTGACGGATCAAGCCGTCGATGCGGAACTTGATCGCATCGGCGATTCGATGAATCGGCTGAACGATAACCGGCGGCGCGCGGCGGCGGCAAGCCAAAAAGCATATTGGCAAAAACGACATGCTGCAGGCATGGAATGGCTGAAAAAACATCCGCAACCCAAAATTCCGAAAACGAAGAGACGTACCAAGAATCCGATCGACGCGTTTATCCTCGCGCGAATCGAGGAGGTCGAAACGATTGAAACCGAAGTGCCTACGAAGGAAGCGAGTCTTTTTCACTCTCAGGTACTTCCCATCCTGAAAAGCGAGTGCTTTCGTTGCCATGGAGAAAAAAACAAAGGAGGGCTGTCTCTTAATTCACGAGAACTCGCCATTGATGGAGGGTATTCAGGCGAACCGGCGATCCAACCGGGCGATCCGCACGCCAGCGAAATGATGGCTCGGATACGCAGCGCCGACGCCGAAACAAGAATGCCGCCTGGAGGAAAACCGCTTGCGAAAGAGACGATAGAAATCCTTGATAAGTGGATTGCGGACGGCGCAAAGTGGCCGAAGGCCGCCTCGTCTCATGCCCTGACAAAAAGAGCGC
>JBITAD010000359.1:0-2824 GCA_044439945.1 Blastopirellula sp. JB062 | reverse complement strand
TGCTTGGTGAACATTTCGATCGAACGGATGCCGTCGTCGTTGCCCGGCACCGGCAAGTCGATCTCGTCCGGATCGCAATCGGTATCGGTCAGGGCGACGGTCGTGATTCCGAGCGAGTGCGCTTCGCGAATCGCATTTTTTTCTTTCTTCGGGTCGACGATCACCAACGTTTCTGGCAAGCGATTCATCGTACGCAAGCCGTTCAAGTTGCGGTACATCTTGCGATATTCGCGAGCGAGCGAAGATTGCATCTTTTTCGAGTATTTGGCGAGCTCTTCGCCTTCCAAGATGCCTTCCAATTCTTCCAGGCGAGTCAGACGACTGCGAATCGTACGAAAATTGGTGAGCGTACCGCCCAACCAACGCTCGTTGATGAAAGGCATGCCGCAGCGTTCCGCTTCGCGCTCGATCGAGGCGCCGGCTTGGCGCTTCGTACCGACGAAAAGGACCAACGAGCCCCCTTCCGACACTTGAGTCAGATATTTTTTGGCACGCAGCAGACCGCGAATCGTTTCGCGGACGTCGATAATATGGATCTGGTTCTTTTTGGCGTAGATATAGGGCGCCATCTTCGGGTTCCACCGACTGGTGCGGTGACCATAGTGGATGCCCGATTCGACCAGTTCTTTAATTACGGAATTTGCACCGCCAGCTTCAGACATAAGAGGCTCTCCTTAAACGTGGGAGCGCCAACGGCCATGCTTGCCAAACGAGCGATGCCGGCGCCTACTTGAGCCGGAGATCAACCTAAGCCGTAAAGACTTAGGCCCTTCTGCGAAGCGATACTCGTATCTTCCAAACTGCGAGTCGGGCGTATCGAACGCTTGCCCTTTACCAATCCGCCTCACTTCGCCAGCAGCGGATTGACAGCTTGAAAGACGTTTTCGGCATGCCTTGACTCTAGCACCGGTTCAAGCGTATCGCTTGACGGGCTAGATTCCCGGTGAATATGCTTCCCCCCGCAGCTTGCAGAGAGACGAAAACAAGCGGCTGATCGTACCAAAGGGGGAGAAACTCGTCAACGGGCCCCGCCGGCGTCCAGTGGACTGCCGCATTGATGCGCCTATAATAATTCGTTTTGATCTGTTATGGTCGTCCGCCTAGCTATTACTCAAAATCATAGGAAGATTTCGTGGCCGAGAAAGTTGTCATTATTGGTAGCGGACCCGCTGGGTGGACTGCGGCGATTTACGCCGCTCGGGCCGAACTGCAACCGCTGGTCTATGAAGGAGCCCCGCTCCAGGAACATTACGACCTAGGACGAGGTCCGCTGGGACAACTCGCGATGACCACCGAAGTCGAGAACTTCCCGGGGTTTCCGTCCGGCGATATGACCGCCTATCTCGACGATGCGATCGATGATTCGCTTCGCCAATATATGGCCCCTCATCAAAAGCATGGGGTCAGCGGGCCGGAACTGATGGAGTTGATGCGTCAGCAAGCCAAAAATTTTGGCACGCGAGTCGTCGGCGACGATATTGTGGAAGTCGATTTCGAAAGCCGTCCTTTACGCCTTAAACCGCGCGAGGGAGACTGGATCGAGGCCCATTCGGTTATTGTCGCAACTGGCGCACGAGCCAATTATCTGGGACTTCCCTCAGAAAACAGCTTCAAAAACCGAGGGGTCAGCGCTTGTGCGGTCTGCGACGGCGCGCTGCCTCGCTTTCGGGACAAACCCTGCATCGTCGTCGGCGGCGGCGATTCGGCCGTTGAAGAAGCGGACTACATGTCGAAATTTTCCTCGAAGGTCTATGTGGTCCATCGCCGCGATGCGTTGCGTGCGTCGAAGATTATGGCCGAACGCGCCGAAAAGAATCCGAAGATCGAAATCGTGTGGAACTCGGTCGTTGAAGAAGTGCTAGGCGACGACGAGCAAGGCGTAACAGGCGCAAAGATACAAAATGTGGTCGACGACACGTCGAAAGTCTATGAAGCGGCTGGGTTCTTTCTCGCGATTGGTCATACGCCGAATACCGACTTTTTGGTCGACAAACTCGCGATGACCGATAAGAAATATCTGCAATGGACCGTGCCATTTCGGACCAACACCAGCGTTGAAGGGGTTTTTGCCGCCGGCGACGTGGCAGACGACAATTATCGCCAAGCGGTGACCGCCGCCGGCACCGGCTGCATGGCCGCCCTCGACGCCGAGCGCTATCTGGCCGCTCAAGGTCACCACTAAACCGCAAACTCTCGCCAAATTTTTGTAGCGCCTTACGCAGAAAGGCGCTACAAGCGGGGGGCGATTCGTTTTACACTACACCCTCCTCACGTTCTTGTCCCTCACCACGAGTTCTGCCCCTACTATGTCTGAATCGAACGCTCCTGCTGCGGAAGCGCCGCAAGGCAACCAAGTTCAAACCGACCGAGAAATCTTGCAAGAAGCGCACCAGAAGGGGGCGCTCGCAACCTTCTTCGCATTTGTGCGTCTTTCGGGGCCTGGCTGGTTGCAAAGCGCCATTACGCTGGGAGGCGGCTCACTCGCCGGCGCGCTTTACTTAGGTTCGCTCGGCGGCACCAACATGCTCTGGCTGCAGTTGATGGCGATCGCGATGGGCGTCGTGATGCTTTCGGCGATTAGTTACGTCACGCTCTCGACCGAAAAGAAGCCGTTCGGCCAGATCAATGACCACATTAATCCGGCGTTAGGTTGGGGTTGGGTCATCGCGACTTGCTTGGCGAACATGATTTTTATCATGCCGCAATTTTCGCTCTGCTACGACTCGCTCGACAAAAACTTGATGCCCGGGGTATTGGGCGACAGCATGACCTCAAAGCTGGTCGTTTCGGGAGCGTTGTTGTTGGCCGGCGGATTCGTCGTATT
>JBITAD010000358.1:0-2826 GCA_044439945.1 Blastopirellula sp. JB062 | reverse complement strand
GCTAGCGGCGCAGTTGTACAGCGAGTTTAAAGAGTTTTTTCCGAATAACGCCGTTCATTATTTCGTCAGCTACTACGACTATTATCAGCCGGAAGCCTACATTCCGCAGCGCGATATTTATATCGAGAAGGACGCGTCGATCAATGACGAGATTGATCGATTGCGGCTCGCGTCGACCAGCGCCTTGGTAAGCCGTCGCGACGTGATTATCGTCGCCAGCGTTTCCAGCATTTACGGCTTAGGTTCGCCTTCCGACTATAAGGCGATGATGGTGAGCGTCGCTCGCGGACAAATCATCGACCGCGACGAAGTGTTGGGGCGATTGGTCGGCATTTTATACGAACGGAACGACGTCGCGTTCGAGCGTTCTAAGTTTCGCGTTCGCGGCGATTGCATCGAAATTTGGCCCTCGTACGAAGAGTTCGCCTATCGGATTGAGCTATGGGGAGACGAGGTCGAACAGCTTTCGATTATCAATCCGTTGACCGGCGAAGTGATCGCGCCGCAAGACCAGCTTTATATTTATCCGGCCAAACATTTCGTGCTGCCCGAAGAACGAGTCGCCAAGGCGGTGGTCGAAATCAAGCACGAATTGGCGGCTCGCCTGCAAGAGTTGGAATCGGCCGGCAAACTGCTTGAAGCGCAGCGACTAAACGCGCGCACTCGGTTTGATATCGAGATGATGCAAGAGGTCGGGTTTTGTCCCGGCATTGAGAATTACAGCCGGCCGCTTTCGGGGCGCCCGCCCGGTTCGGCTCCTAGCACGCTGTACGACTTTTTCCCCAAAGATTTTCTGCTGTTCGTCGACGAATCTCATGTGACGATCTCGCAAATTCGGGCCATGTATCACGGCGATCGCAGTCGCAAGATGAATTTGGTCGAACATGGTTTTCGTTTGCCCAGTGCGCTCGATAACCGCCCGTTCAAGTTTGACGAGTGGGAAAACATCATTAATCAGGCGGTTTTCGTCTCGGCGACGCCTGGCGAGTACGAGCTAGAAAAATCGGGCGGCGAAGTCGTTGAACAAATCATTCGCCCCACCGGTTTGCTGGATCCGGTAGTCGAACTGCAACCGGCGCGGGGGCAGGTGCCTCATCTGTTAGAGCAAATTCGCGAACGGGTCGCGGTGAAAGAGCGCGTATTGGTAACGACCCTTACCAAACGCTTGGCGGAAGATTTGGCCAATTATTTGAGCGAGCAAGGTATCGCCTGCAAATGGCTGCATAGCGAGTTAGACGCGTTTGAGCGGGTCGAATTGCTCCGCGATTTGCGCGAAGGAAAGTTCGACTGCTTGGTCGGCATCAACTTGCTGCGCGAAGGGCTCGATTTGCCCGAGGTTTCGCTCGTCGGAATATTGGACGCCGATAAGGAAGGCTTTCTCCGTAGCGAGACGTCGTTGATCCAAACGATCGGCCGCGCCGCGCGAAACGTCAACGCTAAAGTCATTTTATACGCCGATAAGATGACCGATTCGATGCAGGCCGCAATCGACGAAACTGAGCGGCGCCGCAAGATTCAGCAAGCGTACAATGACAAGCATGGCATCACGCCGGAGACCGTACGCAAAAACATTCGTCGCGGTATCGAATCGGACGCCGAAGCGCATCGCGCCGCCAGCGCCGCCGTAGGCAAAGCGGATGACGGCGAATATATCACGCTGGAATATATCGCCGAATTGCAGGCCGAGATGCTAGCGGCGGCTGAAAACCTAGAGTTTGAACGTGCGGCCGGCATTCGCGATCGAATTGCGAAAATGCAAGACTCCGTCGGCAAAAAAGTGAGCGAAGTGACCGCGAAGGATGATAAGAAGTCGCGCGGCAAGCGACGACGCGGCGGTGCGAAAACGCCGAGGCCTAAACGGGGCTAGCACCGTTTGCGGCGATTGCGAACGGTGATTTGGCAAAGTGCGAAGACTTTGCGGGCAGCTATTAAAATGACTCTGCGAGTTCGTCCAAATTTTGCGAATCTGCGGGCCGAAAACGCCGAATCCAATGGTGTGCATCGACGCATCGTATTGGCGACGCGCGTTTTAATCGATCATTGCCCGCGAACGAACATTGTCTGGAGTCGAGAAATGAAGAAGCTGGTTTGCGTCGCGACGGCGCTGTTGACGGTGACGGCGGCTTCGGTCGCGATGGCTCAAGATTTTACTATTCACAGCAGCCCGAGCGATCAGACCCCGCAACCGTTGGAACAAGCGCCGGCGCTTTCTTCTTCGACGCCGGAAATGTGGTTTTATTTGATGGAAGCGCGTCGCGCCGAAAATCCCTCGGTCTTGCGTTTGCAACGCGCTCAGTTCATCGCAAATCAACGCATTTCGCGAATCGAAGCGCGGAAGTGGTACGGCGTTTCGCTGGCGCGTCCGGAAGCGAACTCGATTCCGATGATGCGTCACTATTCGAATTTACGGAGCGACGTCGCCTGGGATCCGGCGACCCAATTGCATTATTCGACGGCGACTCGCCCGATTTACGTCACCGGCGGACAGCAGTTCTAGAGATGACGCAGCAAAAATAGAAAAGAGGTCGAAAACGGCCTAGCGAAAGCTAGGCCGTTTCGTTTGCGCGGTGATGAAAGCGAGCCGGGGCAAGCTTGCGATAGCCGGCGCTAAATCAATCGGAGACGTTATTTAACGCGTCGATAGACCGATCTCATAAAGGTGAACCATTCGCCGTCTTCTCCTTTTACGGCGGAGCAAAAAGTCCGTTCGTCTTTGCTGACCATTTGCAGCGACTCGCGATATTCGGACGTCCCATTGCCGTCGAAACTGGGGCCGGTCGTATCAAGTTGCAGCAAGTCTTTCTCTAGGTCGAGCGAGCCTTCGTA
>JBITAD010000357.1:0-2835 GCA_044439945.1 Blastopirellula sp. JB062 | reverse complement strand
AAATTCACTTGACCATCGGTGGGGCGACGTAGCGGACGCGTGGAAAGATTTTCCAGGCTTGCCTAGATTGAATGCTAGCGGTCGCTGGTTCGAAAGCGTCTCGCATGCTCAGAACCGGCGGAAAACAGGCGTCAATCAGCGGGAAGAACTGGTTGGGCTTTACGGCGACTCGCCGCGTTCGCTATCGCGACCTTGAGGGCCTGAACGGGTTGGCAAGTTCGATCTGCAAGTGTCGAAAATTTGTTGCGCAGCGGCGTTGTTTTCGGAAAAAAGAGCAAGCGAAAGATTGGACCCGGCGGCCTATTGGTAGAGGGCCGTTCGCTTGCCTTAACGACGATCAAGCTGGCGCAGCGCTAGGCCGTCGCGACGCATACAACGAAGAACGCCAATTCAGAGGGCAGGTCTATGAATTGGCGCGGCATTCCAGAGAGGAAAGTTGTGCCAGAACTCTAGGACGTTAGGGGCTGTGTCCCGTTTTTTCGTGCTCGGGATGGCTTGTGCTATTGGAGCCGTTCGCATCATGCCCGTTGCCGTTGCCATTGGTCGCGGCGGTTGCGACGACCTCTGCCTGGCGCGGCTCATCTTGCGTTTCGTAAGACGAAGTCGGCAGCGCTCGCGTTACGCGGGGCGTCTGCTGAATCGCCGCTTTCCCCCAGATCAGTCGGACGAACGTCTCGTACGTTTGTACCGTCAAGCTGAACAAGCTGGGGACGAGAAACAGGGTAAAGATCGTCGATAAAATCAACCCGCCCAAAACGACGCTTCCCAGACCGCGATAAAGTTCGCTGCCGGAACCGGGGAACATGACCAGCGGCATCAAACCAAGTACGGTGGTCGTGGTCGTCATGAAGATCGGACGAATGCGCGAACCGACGCTTTCTAGCACGGCGTCGCTCAGTTGCATGTCATCTTCGCGCATATGGTTCAGCGCTTGATGGACGATCAGAATCGGGTTATTCACCACGGTGCCGATCAAAATGACGAAACCGAGCATCGTCAGCACGTCAAGCGATTGCAGTACGAAAACGTTAAGCAGGCTAAGCCCCAAAATGCCGCCGGCGGCGCCAAGCGGCACGCTGAAAATGATGACGAACGGATAGAGCCAAGACTCGAATAAGGCCGCCATCAGCAAATAGGTGATGAGCAACGCCAGCATTAAATTGAAGCGTAGCGAGGTCCACGTTTTCCCAAGTTTGTCGGCGGTTCCGGCCAGGTTAATGCGATACTCTTGCCCCAGTTCTCCGCTCGCTTCCAGCGGTTGGATGATATTGGCGGTAATGCGATCCATCGCGTCTTCTAACGGAACCGTCGGCGGAGGCGTCACCTCGATAATGATCGAGCGAAGCCGTTCGCGGTGGTTGATCTGCTCAGGACCGCTGTTGATCTCGACGTCGGCGATTGCTCCGAGCGGCACGATTGATCCTAGCGGGGTCGCGACCGGTAACGCTTCGATTTTTTGCGTCGCATCGGCGAACTTCGTTTCTCCCTTGATCGTCAAGTCGATCTTTTTGCCGTCTAAGAAGTAATCGCCCGAGTACGCCCCGTCGACCAGCGCATTGACGGCGTAACCCATGTCGGCGCTCGACAGTCCGATGTCGGCCGCTTGAATGAGCCGAGGCGAGACGTGAACCTCGGGACTCGAAAGGTCGAGACTCGGAACGGGGCGAAGTTGCGATTGAGGAATCTCCGTCGCCGACTGCATCAAGATGCGACCGCCGATGTTGACCAATTTCGGCAAATCGGGGCCGGTGATTTCGATTTCGATTTTGCGTCCGCCCGTCAGGCCTCGTTCAAACAGGCTCGATTGCGAAGCGACGGCGAAGGTGCCCGGCAGTTTGCCGCTCACTTTTTGAATCAATGGAATCAGGTCGGCGACCCGTTGTTCGTCGTACGAGCGCAAGCCCATAAAGACTTGTCGCCCGCGTGCGACGAAAAAGAAGTCGCGGATCGCGGGGAACTCGCCCTGGTTAAAGCCGGGATCGGTCGGGTTGACGTCCCAGTACGGCTTTAAGTCGGCTTCCACCACTTCGCCCAGCTCCATCAGTTGGTCGAGGTTGTAGCCAGGCGGCGGCAACAAAACGCCGAAGACCAAGTTGCGGTTGCCGTTGGGCAAGTATTCGACCTTCGGCCAAAAGGCGTAGCAAAGCCCGATGGCGCCGGTCGTAATGACGGCGACCAAAAGCAAACGTCGGAATACGCCGTGCTGGAACCAGCGATTTAGTTCGACGATCCAATGGATGACCGTTTGGCCGACATGCGAGATCGCGCGTTCGACGGCGCCCATGCGATGGCCGTCAGCGGCGCGTTCGACCGTTTCGTCCTCTTCGTTTTGATCGCGTTCATCTTCTTTGCTAAAGAGTCGCGACGAGGCGACCGGAATGACGGTGATCGAAACGACCAGCGACAGGGCGACCGCCGCGCTAATCGCCAACGCAATATCGGCGAAGAGCTGACCTGCTTCCTCTTGCACGAAGACGACCGGCAAGAAGACGGCGATAGTGGTCGCGGTCGAAGCGAAGACGGCGCCCCAGACCTCGCTCGTGCCGCGTGCGGCAGCCGCCAGCGGCGAATACCCTTTGGAGTAATAAGAGTAGATGTTTTCGAGCACGACGACGGCGTTGTCGACCAACATGCCGACGGCGAACGCCATGCCGGCCAGGCTGATCACGTTGAGCGAACGGCCGAGCGAACCCAGGATTAAAAACGTTCCGACGATACTAATCGGGATCGCCAAGGCGACGACCAACGCGCCGCGAGCGAACCAAAAACCGGAACCGATCAAGATCGCCATGCATAAGACGAACCACCAAGGGCTGAGATAGGCGGAAGCGATCG
>JBITAD010000356.1:0-2838 GCA_044439945.1 Blastopirellula sp. JB062 | reverse complement strand
GAATATACGGTGATCGGAGTGGCCCGTCATAGCGAAACGGAAGAGCGGCTTGTCGTTTACCGCCAAGAGTACGAGCCTTATCAACTCTGGGTTCGCCCAGCGGCCATGTTTGTCGAGCAGGTCAACGTAGAAGGGCGATTGATTCCGCGATTTGAAAAAATCGCCGATTGAATTGAATGACCGGCGTCCATTCGATGCGCGTGCGAGAACTTCTGGATCAACGCAGCGCTAGCGGCGACGCTCTTCGGCCATTTGGGTCGCCAGCAGGTCAAGTTGCCCTTTGACGTCGGCGAGCAAGACGTGAGGACTCGCTCCTTCGGCCATGTGCAGGTAGAAGTTCTGACTCGCCGACGAGTGTGAGCTGCGCATCAGTCGGGTCGTCGATTGAAGGTCTTCCAGTTCGTGTTCAAGCGACAATAGATGTCGATGCAAGCGGCGATTATGTTGCGAGACGCAGTCGAGTTGAAAAACGAGTCCGACAAGCATGCTGGCAAGCCCCACAATGGCCAGCGGCAGGCCTGCCGCAGATAGAATCGGCCGCGAGTCAAAGAGCGCCCAACTAAGCAACACGACCCCGCACACGAGCAATATCGAGCCGAGCGAAGTCGCCAACCAAGAGAAGATCGGCAGTCGGGGGGCTTTTAGTTTTCGTCCGTTCGGCCGCGCCGCCGACGAACGAACGGGCGAAGACTGTTGCGGAGCAGGGGAGGGGGGCGAGACTTTTTCTTGCTCGGTGTGGGCGACGTCGCGTCCTAATCGACCGACGATTCGATCGATAGTATGCAGGTCTTCTTGCAAGCGAAGCGTGTTGATGCGTAGCGAAGGAGGATCTTCCGGCTTCGCTTCGATCGGCCGCTGACATCGACCGCAGACGATGTGCGCATCATCGGCGGCGATGGCAGTTACGTCTTGGCGGCAATGTTCGCACCACATATAGAGCCGGCTTGGAAAGTAGATCAAGTGGCGGCGCTTGCGCAAACTTGCCGCGCCGTTTCGGGTTTCCTCTACTCAATCGGCTAGCGGCGCCGCTCGACTCGAACGATTTTGCCGGTTTCTACGGCAAAGCGAACTTTACGAGCGTCGCCGCTGATGCTAGCTGGCGTTATGAAGCCGTCTCCTCGGCCGGCGGCGGTTCGTCGCGCTTCGTCGCTTGCTCGGCGTCGTTTTGCGCTTCTGCCGGTTCGACGTTGTCTTGCGATTCGACGATCGCTTCCGGCTCGTACCAATCGGCGCCAAGCCAATCGACGATCAGTTCAAGTTCTTTCTTTTGAATCCGATTGGCCAGCGGATCGTGCGGATTCGCGTAGAAAGAAGGCATGCGATCGTTGGATAAGCCATAGAACTTTTCAGCCGCAGGGTCGCTGATGAACTCGATCAGCCACTCGCGCGACGCGTAGCCGGTTAAGTCGGGCGCATAAGCCGAATCATTTTCGGCGTGAAACTTATGGCACATCGCACACCGGTTTTCGTCTTGCAGCAGTTTGCGTCCGGCGGCGACTTTGTCGGGGTCAAGCTTCGCTTGCGATTCGACTCCGCTTTCGTTGGCCAGGGCCGTTGCGACCGCTTCGATCTGTTGCGGCGTCCATTCCGATTCGTCGCTGATCGTGTCGGTGACGTAGCTTGCCATTTCGCCTTCGACATGGGCCGTGCCGCCGAAGAACGTCAAACTGTTAATTGGCGCAACTTCCGCCTCGCCGTCGGCCGTCTGCAATTGCATTGGATGCGGATTTAGGAACGCCGACATCCATTCGGTCGTACCAAACTTGTACAGATTCGGCGCCGAAGGTTCTTCCGGCGGTTGGGTCGCCGTCAACAACGAATCGGCCGATAACAAACCTTCGACCGGTTCGTGCGAATGGCAACTGCCGCAATGTCGCGCAAATAAGATTGGACCTTGAGTTTTCGGATCGTTGCGAAGCAAAGCGATCGCACCGCCGTCCGGAATGCCTTGTTGCGCCAGTTGGACGGCGCGGAGCGATTGCTCGTGCGCGTCGGCGACCGCCGCTTTGTAACCTTCGTCGCTCCAATCTTCGCGCAGCGCCATAAACGTAAGCGCTCCGGCGCCTAATAAGATGCCGACGATCAGCGCGACATTGAAACCGTGTCCCAGTTTCCATCGCCCGATCAGCGGCATGAGGAATAACAACCCCATGACCAAGCCGGGAATGATGATCGCGCCGTAAATCTCGTTATGTCCGGCGAAAACCGGCAGTTTCAGAAATTGAAACAAAAACAAAAAGTACCACTCGGGCCGAGCCGCCGAATAGTTGTTGGCCGGGTCGGCCGGCGCTCCGAGTTCAGCGCCCAAATGGGCCTCGATCGGCACGCCCGGAACATGCTCTTCAGGGGCGAACATGAACCCTTTGACGACAAATAGCATCACCACCGCCAACACTGCCAAACAAGCGACGGCGTCTTTTAAAACCTGATCAGGCCAAAAGTATGCGGCGGGGCGTTTGCCGGCGCCGACGGCATGAATGCCGGCGCGACGAAAGAAGTACATATGGATCGCCAGAAAGAAAATCAACAAGCCCGGTAAGACGCCTGCGTGCAGGGCGAAAAAGCGAGTCAACGTCGCATGCCCATAGTCGGTTCCGCCGACGACTAGCTTTTGCAAATCGCCGCCGACGACCGGAACCAAGCCCATCAAGGTGGTCGCGACCTTGGTCGCCCAGTACCCTTTTTGATCCCACGGTAAGAGATAACCGGTTAGCGACAAGCCCAAGACGAGCTTCATCAAAATCAGGCCGGTCCAAAAGTTAAATTCGCGCGGCGCGCGATATGCGCCGTCGATGACCACTTGCAGAAAGTGAAGGGCCAACAGCACGATCATCGCTT